>NZ_JBHIQH010000084.1:0-122591 GCF_042196485.1 Bartonella sp. AD24XZML
ATGTTTCCCGTTGCCCCAAGGATAGAGGAGACCGTTGTGGTATGCGATTGAGATGTATCGGACGATTTCTCATGCAAAAAGCCACTTGATGACGATTGCGCTTGCTGATCCAACTGTTCTTGGGCGCCTTTGATAGTAATCTTTCCCCCAGAGTGAATGGTAATATCCGCTTGTTTCTGATCTCCTGGTGCTTTCTCTCCTGACGTTTCCTCTGCCTTACCGGCTATGAGCGTCGAGGCTACAACTTCCGTGTTGTTTCCTGAGTCAATGGCAATGCCTTCACCCCCTGTTATGCTTGACCCCACAACTTGGCTCACATCCATCTTGTTATGCTCAGATTTGCTGCTACTAAATGCTCCACCCTCTTTATGGTACGACATCTCATACTGTAAGCTATCCTCTGCATTGTTGATGAGAATATCGTTGCTGGCTTTCAGCCCCACCTTGCCCTCAGCCGCAATGGAACTACCTGTGATGCTAAGATCATGCGGTTTGCCATCTTGCCCTGCAATGACAGTGGTGTCACCTCCCGATTTTATCGAAGAGCCAACGGCATGAGAGGCTTGCATATCCACTTTAAGGTTTTTATTCTGAAGATGAGACGCCATTTCATCGGATTTCGTATCTATTGTGATATTCCCTTGGGCACCAAGAGCAACATTGCCCTTGGCATCTATATCGGAAGCAGCCATATGGATATCTTTTCCAGAGAGAACAGTGGTCTCTTTTCCAGAACTTAAATGAGAGCCATTGTGTAAGGCAACATGAGATGTTTCACTCCCATTCTGATTGTCCATACTGTTGCGTGTGGCATCAATCGAAACATTCCTCTCAGCTTGCAAGAGAAGTTTATCCGTTGTTTGAACATCAGAGCCTAAGATATTCAGATCATTTCCAAAGACATAAGTGAGATTGATGTACTTTGAAAAATATTTTTTCAAAACAAATGTGTGAATACACAACAACAAGTGTATTCCGTTTAGGGCGTTCTGTTTGCATGAGGAGTATGATCCCATTAAAAAATGCAATAAACAAAAATGTAAGACAATGCGTCATCTTCATTTTCATTATTTAAAAGACATTACTCTAAATGCTTTTGAAAATCGTAAAGCTAAATTAAAAGAAGATGATAAAGTTGGAAACTAGTTTTTCTCTTTGTAACTTTATATTCTTCCCCAATGAGGCTGTATTCCCGTTTCAGAACTTACTCCAACAGATGTAGTACGCTCGCTCTAATCTGGTATATAAAAGTAGACTAAAGTTCGTCACTGGTTATGATCTTTTCCTAATTCTGAGATTAATTAAATACTTTTCACTTAAGCGTAAAATGATAGCCGTGATATAAGATTTTATGTAATAAGTAGTTATAAAATCGATGCATACTACTAATCAGCCTTTTATAATATAAAACTTTTTTAAAGCCTTATAATACAAAATGATACCAATGAAAATAGAAGAGATTAAGAGGAATAAAATAGAGAGCTCATAAAATAAAGGCCCCGTTAAACGAGGCCTTAGTATTTTTTGTGCTGATAATTTCATTTTTACGAAATTAGAATTTGTAAGCGACACCTACACGGAAGTCATTGGTTTTGTAATTAAATTCACGTGTATCGTTGGCGAATTTCTTTTTACCAAAATCGGAGTAACGATATTCTGCACGTAAAAGAACGTTGTCTGTCATTGCAAAGTCAACACCGCCACCAATAGTAAAACCAACCATTGTCTTCGTATCATCAGCCCAAGTACCACCAGTCAAATCTATGGTTTGCTTAGCCCCTGCATCTGGTACTTTTCCATCCCCGTCAGCTTTCTGCTCAACTTTAGCTCTCTCTCCTTTTCCTGTAACTGATTGAATGCCCTGTACCTGCGCATAGGCAATACCACCAGCAACATAAGGCATAATACGGTCAACAGCAGCAAAACCGATACGAACGCGTGTAGCACCAGACCATTTTTCTTTGTAACTGTGCTTTTCCGTTACCTTGTCACCTATTTCAAACTGTTGCTGATCTTGTAATTCAACCTTAGCTTTTTCAAGGGCAGCATTAAAATCTGCTGCATTTTTTTCAGTAAGAGTCAATTCACGGGCTGTTTTTGATTCTTCACGGTCTGCCCAAACTGCATCGGTTTCAACACCAAGAATGAGACCATTTCCAAGGTCTACGTTAGATCCGGCATAAATGCCACCCATGAAACCAGAATGACTAGGTGTGTTATCTTTTTTGAAAAGTACTTTATCTTCTCCTGGAATAGTTACTTTAGTTTTACTCGAAAAGTTGCCAACGTGACCACCAAGATAAAAACCCGTCCAAGAAAACGAAGGGGCTGCTGCGATAACTGCTGGTGAGGCTTCATGAGGGATCACCACATCAGCAGCTTGTGCCGCAGAAACTGAAATTAAAGCAGCAACAGAAGTTGCTATTAAAGATTTTGTATTCATAATTTTGCTCCTAAATTAACTATAGGATGACCTTATAAGATTATAGATGGAAATGCTGTAGTAAAAATGTCACAATCATACAAATAAAAGCCCAGAAAACAGCGGTTTTGTAAAAGTCAAGATCTCTTTAAAATTTAATTTTTTGTTAATACTTTGTATTCATAATTGCACTTTTGATAAAATTAGAACTCGTAAGCGATACCTATATGAAAGTCATTGTTTTGTAGCCTAGTTTAAGGTAATCCTTTTTAAATTCCTTCTTACCACAGTCTGAATAACGGTATTCCGCACAATGCGGTCAGCGATGGAAAACCAACACAAACTCGTATTGTACCAAACCATTTTTCTTTGAAACCATCTTCATCTCTCCTCGCTCTGCCTAAACCGCATCGGTTTCAACACCTAGAATGAGGACATTTCCAAAATCTACGTTGGAACCTAAATAAATACCACCTATGAAACCGGAAGGCTTAGGCATCCAGTCTTTGTCTCCAATTTTCTTTTTTGTCTCTAAATAAAATACATCAACTTTACTTGAAAAGTTGCCAACTTGACCACCAAGATAAAAACCTGTCTAAGAAAAAGAAAGGGCTGTGATAACTGCTGTAGCTGTTTCACGAGGAATGACAATATCAGCAGCTTGTGCCGCAGAAGCTGTAGTTATAGCGATAACAAACGTTGTTACTGAAGATTTTATATTCGTAAACTTTGCTCCTACATAAATTATGAGCAAAGTGTTATACGACTACATAAAAAACGCTGTAGTCAACATGATACAACCATAGGAAACGAAAGATGCACCCAAGATAAAATCATTCCATAACTTCACTTTTCATAAGAATTTTCGTAAGAAATTGTAAGTTACAAGTATGTGTAAATTATTGATTTTATGGCATAATTGTTATCTGTCATTTATAGAAATCTTTTTAAGAAAATCTAAATAATATCTTTTACTCCCCTAATAAATATAGGGTATGTGATAATATAATAACAGAAAATAATAGAGGCTCTGTCAAAGACAGAGCCTCTTGAACGTTTATTTCGTTGTTGACGAAATTAGAATTTGTAAGCTACACCAACGCGGAAATCATTGGTTTTGTAAGCTATTTTATCCCCGTCCTTTACAAATGCTTTTTTACCATAGTCTGAGTAACGATATTCTGCACGCAACAGAACATTGTCTGTCATTGCAAAGTCAATACCACCACCTACAGTGAAACCAACCATCGTTTTTGATGCATCAGAAACGGTAGCAGTACCAATAGCTGCATTATTTCCATCTTTTACCTTAATCGAATCAACTTTTTGTACCTGTGCATAAGCAATACCACCAGCAACATAAGGCATAATGCGATCAACGGCGGCAAAACCAACACGAACGCGTGTAGCACCTGACCATTTTGCTTTTAGAGAAACGCTGTCTATCTTTTTGCTTGTAGACGTTATAGAGTCTTTATCTTTTCCTGAAGCATATGTAGGTTTGAGGTTATCAAAAGTGTCCTTGAAATCTCCTTCAACAGTTTTCGCAGCGCGGTCTTTTGATTCTTCGCGATCTGCCCAGACTGCATCAGTTTCAACACCTAAAATGAGTCCATTTCCAAGATCTACGTTAGAACCTACATAGATACCACCCATGAAACCAGAAGGCTTAGGCATCCAATCTTTGTCACCAATTTTATTGTTCGTCGCTGAATCATATACATCAACTTTACTTGAAAAGTTTCCAACTTGACCACCGATATAAAAGCCTGTCCAAGAAAATGAAGGGGCTGAGATAACTGCTGGGGCTGTTTCACGAGGGATAACAACATCAGCAGCTTGTGCTGCAGAAGCTGCTGCTATAGCGATAACAGAAGTTGTTACTAAAGATTTTATATTCATAAACTTTGCTCCTAATTTATTTATGAGCACAGTGCTACAAGATTACAGAAAGAAAAGCTGTAGTAAAAATGATACAGTCACAGAAAATGGAGGGCACATCCCAGACAAAATCGCTTCATAGCTTGATTTTGTACGAGAAACCTAAAGATATATATATATAACTTATTGATTTTTAAATGTAATTCTTGTTTGTTGTCTATGATTTTTTTAAGAAAACCTGAATAATATCTTTTCATATCCACAATAAATTATGTATTGTGTGATAATATGGCAACAGAAAATAACAGAAGCTCTGTCTTTGACAGAGCTTCTGTTATTTAACTTACCATCTGTTAAAATTTGTAAGCAACACCAACACGGAAATCATTGGTTTTGTAAGAAGTCTCATATTTATCATTTGAGAATTTCTTTTTCCCAAAATCTGAGTAACGATATTCCGCACGGACAATAATATTATTGGTCATTGCTAAATCAACACCAGCACCAAGAGTGTAACCAACAAGAGTCTTTGTTTCATCAGACAGAGTACCAGAAGCGATTACTTTGTCTGAATCTTTGCCTGTTATTGAAATCAATGCAGTATCTTGAAGCTGGGTATAAGCGATACCACCAGCAACATAAGGCATAATGCGTTCAGCTGCAAAACCAATACGTACACGTGTCGCACCAGCCCACTTTTCTTTAAAAGTGAAACTGTGGGTTCGTTTAGCACCAGGTTCAAGCGCATCTTTACCAATATTAATTCCAGATTCTGTTAATATCTTCTTAATATAATTTATGTGATTTGGAAGAATAACATATGTGTTTCCTGTCTTCGTGTCATCTTTATTAGACCACATGATATCTGTATCAACACCTAGAATAAGGCCATTACCAAGATCAACGTTGGAACCTGCATAAAGACCACCCATGAAACCAGATAGTTTAGGCAAAAGGTCATCAGGTACTGGAATCTTTTTTCCATTACTGAGAATATCCATTTTCGTTTTACCCGAAAAACCACCAATCTGGCCCCCAACATAAAAACCTGTCCAAGAAAAAGTTGGAGCAACAATAACGGGAGCAACAGGTGTTGGACTTGGGGGAACAATAACATCTGCTGCTTGTGCTGCTGAAGCTGAAACAAAAGCGAAAGCAGAAGCTGTTATTAACCATTTCATATTCATATTTTCTCTCCATAGCTGAATATTTATTTGAACACACCATTTCATATAGAGCCCAAACTTCAGATATCTGTAGCAAAAATGATACACTCATAAAAAAAACAAAAAGCCAATCAAAGTACCCTTATTTGCTTGATCTGTAATAAAATGAGAATAAAACTATGCCCATGCACAAATGATCTCTTTTTCTCACATTTGCTCTCCTTTATAAATTTTGTAAAAAAACTGCGTCACAGTACCCCCGTGTAAAGCGTGTGCTATTGGAATGAAAATATAATATATTGATTTATAATGAAAAAATATCTTTTATATTAATTCGTCTGCAATATTGAAGATGCTCTTATCTTAAGCCTTTTTATATTAAAGAAACCAAAACCATCCCTCTGCACCTCACAAACGAGCAAGTGTGTGAATAAATAAAACTATTTAAAAGCTAAAATGCCACCTATGAATACTCTCAATATTGAATAGTGAAGACCGTTACAATATTGAGAGCAGCTAAATCCAACTGTTCCATTTAAATTCATACAAACAACGTTTTTAGCTTCATCCTTCGCATAACCAAATGTGAATAGCTCTTTGATTGTTTTTTCATCATTGTTAAAGAATGCTTGTACCGCATAAAACAAGACTCCCAATACTCCATAGATTGCAACAAAATCACAGGTAATTTTATCACACATGCTTTTTGCTTTAATTAGGCATTTATTATTTTTTGAAATATTTACGCTTCTGCTTAACTTTCTAGAAAATCTTTTCCAGAGCTTTAGCCCTATTTGTAGGCTATCATTTCATACTCTTTTTAGCTAAATTGAAAAAAATACCTAAAGACAGACAACCGGTATGATAAACATTAAAACTTATATAGAAATCTCCTTAAAGCTGAAAAAACGAGAAATCTTTCTTAAAGTTTTCATACCACACCTTGCTTTAAAAATCATGAATTTGGCAGAAAAAATATCTGATATTTTGAATCATAGACAAATGAATATTTTATAAATTCTGTAGTCGAAGCATACCATCAAAGATCAAAAGTTTAACATTTTTGTTGCTTCACTCGATTTTAATGAAGTATCCTCTCTGCAAACAGCTTAGTTTCTTGTCAATAGGATTTTTCTTAACTCCTTACTTATGTGATTCACTTAACTAAAGGCTCTCTGGACAAGCCCTACTCTAAAAACACTTATCAAGGAGTTTTATTGCGCTGTATAGTTACGCTTAAAATGACAGTATTTACAGCATAACAGCGTAACCAAAAATCCGGAGGTTATATTTATCCAAACCCATGAATTTTGTAACGAGCGATTGCCATTATACAGAGTATTCTTACACCGAAATCCACCTCCCCATATCTTTTCCAAATAGTACTCTTCACCCCCTCCGTACACAATTATAATACCCTTTGCGAACAACTGCTCCTCCACTTTTCAAATGATAAAAAATATCTCCTCTCTTCAATTCCCGATCATACGTTAGACCTCTTGATGTTGTTTTCTTACTTTTTAATAACTCATTGGACTTCGTCTAAATAAATCTGGTCGTCTTCCTTTCCCTGATCCTTTTTTAGGCTTTTGAAATCTTTTTTTACCAGAATATGATACAGGTACTAACTCAGCTGCTGTTATGCATTGGTTGTTATGCGTGCAAGAAAGTTCCATTTGAACAACTTCAGAGAAAATCTTGCTCAACTGTTCACTAGAAAAAAGATCTCTAGGAGGAACAAGAGAAGGTATACCCTCTATTAACTTTTGAGAAGACAAGAAAGAAGCACTCTGAGCTACAGAGATTGAAGCAAACGTAGCAAAAGCCGTAATAAAATATTTTATGTTCATAAATTTAACCTCGTAGAAATATCCATAATGGATTTTATCTAGTGTCTTCATTGCAAATTTCCAGAAAAAATAGCATGTTTATAGATAAAAAGTGAGAATCCTCAAAAAACAAAGCTTTGAAGCATTTTAATTTTAAAATAAATGCAAATTGCCCCACTTTACAAACATAGAAATCACTTGTTTGGAAATGCATAAAAGCGCAAAATATCGTCTGGGGAGAATAAACTACACAAATGTCATATCAACATATTGATTTATAAATCCCCCCTATTGAATGAGCGCTCTCAGTATCATAAGATTATCTTATTTTAAATTCGCTCATGATACATTAAGCAAAATTATTCGCTTACATGTCATAAATGAGGTTGATATATGGATAAGACTCTTGAAAAAAGGAGTTTTATCTTATGAAACCATTTAAACGCAAAAGTTAACATTTTAACTTGGTAAAAGCATATTCCTTGCTAATTTGTTTCTAGGTCACTTTCTAGGTGCCGTTCTTTGCATTGTTCAGTATAATCGTGGTTATCTTTATATATTAATCATATAATATATTGATTTATAATGATAATATAGCGTTATCCATATTAAACTAGAACTCCAAATACCATAAAACCCTTTCATTCCAAATCTTCCTCATGTTGAATCAACCAAAACCATTTGTTTGTACATTACAAGTGAGGAAGCCTATGTGGAGTGAAACTGTACAATAAAGGACTAAAAATGCCTTTTATGAAACGTCTCCAGTGCCAAGGGTTGTCGCAAAATTGGGTGTTGGCAAAATGTGTGATAGTAGCGGCTTGTTAACTCTATAAGCGTAAGATGGTAGTGTTCAATAGATTTTATATTGGTATTGGAGGCTTTATCGTTATATCTTTTATGAGCACCGCCGTAAAATGAACTTGGGTGTCGGTTTCTTTACAAAAAGTACATGAATTAGCAACACAAATATATTCCGTTAGGGCGTTCTGTTTTACATGAAGAATGTAAATCCATTAAAAAAGCATGAGGCAATGCGTAATCTCTATTATTTAACAGACATTGCTTTAAATACTTTTGAAAGTCGTAAAGCAGAATTAAAAATGATGGTAAAGATGAGAGGATAAAATGCCCATAATGTACAAGCATTTTGTCCTCTCACATCAATAATTAACTCCATTTAAAAGCCAATTTTAAAGTTAGCTATGCGCAAAAATATCAACTTCCGCCCATCCTAAAAGATCAAGCCTAGCTCTCATAGGCAAAAATTGAAAGCATGCCTTGGCAACATTTTCTCGCTCTTCACGTCTTAAACGTTCTTCAAATATAACCTTTAAACGATGCAAATATAACACATCCGACGCAGCATATTCAATTTGTGCCTGTGATAACGTTTCTGCCGCCCAATCCGAAGATTGTTGCTGTTTAGAAATATTCACATTCAGCAATTCATTACAAATTTCTTTCAAGCCATGACGATCCGTATAAGTACGCGTGAGTTTCGAAGCAATCTTTGTACAAAAAATAGCCTCTGGCATAACACCAAATGTATGTGCTAAAATAGCAAGATCAAAACGCCCAAAATGGAATATTTTGGTGATTGCGTTATCCTCAAGCAATTTTATCAAATTTGGTGCATTCTTTTGTCCTTTAGCAATCTGTATAATATCAGCAGTCCCATCTCCAGAAGAAACCTGAACAACACATAAACGATCACGATGTGGTTGTAATCCTAAAGTCTCAGTATCAATCGCAATGGCATCAGTTTTATAATTGTCTAAGTTTGGCAAATCACCTTGATGAACGCGAATCTCAGCCATTCACCCTCCTATTTGCTAAAGCAGTAAGAATACGCGCCCAAGACCGCTGCCCCTTATGAAACGATTTTAAATTATACTTTTCATTAGGAGAATGAATACGGTCATCAGCCAGTCCAAAACCAACCAAAAGAGTTTCCATACCAAGAATTGACCGAAAATCTGCTACAATTGGAATCGACCCCCCCATGGCTGTTAATACAGCAGGAACTTCCCACTCTTGTGATAGAGCATCCTTCGCCGCCTTGGTAAAAGATGAATCATCCGAAATCTGAAGTGCCGGAGAAGAACCGTGATTCTTAAATTCAACCTTACAATCAGCAGGAATTGAGCTACGTACATAATCACGCAACGCTTGGCGTATTTTCTCTGGATCTTGCTTATGCACCAAACGACACGATACTTTTGCACTCGCTTGAGAAGCAATAACTGTTTTCATCCCTTCCCCTTCATAGCCGCCACTAATACCATTAATTTCCATGGTAGGACGTGCCCATACAAGCTCTAAAATGCTCCGCCCTTTTTCACCAGCTGGAACGGAAAGTCCTATAGGACCAAGAAAATTTTCAGCAGTACAATTAAGTGCATTCCATGATTGTAAAATCTGTGGAGGTGTTTCTTCTACGCCATCATAAAAACCAGGAAGTGTTGCCCTATTATTTTCATCGTGAAGTCCTGCTAAGATTTTCGTTAAAATACGAATGGGGTTAGCTACTACTCCTCCAAAATAACCAGAATGCAAATCACGATTCGCTGCTGTGATAATAATCTCTTCTGCCATAATTCCCCGAAGAGAAAGAGCAATAGATGGTGTATCCGCATCCCACATTGACGTGTCACAAACCAATGCATAATCTGCCTTAAGTTCATCTGTATTTGCTTTTAAAAAAGGAATAAGGGAAGGAGAAGCACATTCTTCTTCTCCCTCAAATAAAACAGTAACTTTAATAGGAAGCTGCCCTGTTTCTTTCTTAAATGCACGACATGCTTCAATAAAAGTCATCAACTGACCTTTGTCATCTGAAGCTCCACGAGCACAAATAACTTTCTCTCCATCTCTCTCTTTTAAAGAAGGTGTAAATGGATCATCCTCCCATAAACTCAATGGATCAACAGGTTGAACATCATAATGTCCGTAAAACAACACATGCAAACAATCATCTGAAGGTCCTGGATGATGCCCAACAACCATTGGATGCCCCGGCGTATCACGGCGTGAAGCCTCAAAACCGATGCTTTTTAAATCCTCTACTAACCAATCAGCTGCTTTACGACATGCATCCTTGTAAGCCGAGTCTGTAGAAATCGATTGAAAACGTAAAAGAGAAAAAAGGCGTTCAAGGCTCTTCTCTATATTTCCATCAAGATGTGTTAGTACTTTATTCAGCATAAAAAAACCTTTCAAGCCTTGTGTAATTATATTATAGATGCGATGACTTTAAGCCTCTTGTAAGATTTTGCAAGACACCTTATTCATTTTTGACATTGTGAGCAGTAAAAACTTGAACGTCCAGCCTGTAAAATGCGCATAATAGGCGCTCCACATTCCAAACATTGCTTGCCTTCTCGTCCATAAACTGAAAAAGTATGCTGAAAATAACCAAGCGAACCATCTATATGCATATAATCACGTAAAGAAGAGCCACCAGACAAAATGGCTTCAGAAATCACATTGCATATATTTTGTGCTAAAGAATCTGCAAATTCACGTGCACGTGCCGTTTTTGATGCCAATGTAAATGCACCACGTTGTGGAGACAAACGACTCCGCCAAAGTGCTTCGCAAACATAAATATTCCCAAGACCTGCAACAATAGACTGATCAAGTAAAACACCCTTGAGAGACATTTTTTTATTAACAAAAGCCTTTTGTAAATAACGACCAGAAAACGAATTACTCATAGGTTCAAGACCTAGCTTATTTAAAAGTGGATGTTCATAAAGCTTATCCGTATCGACTAAAAGCATAAACCCAAAGCGACGCACATCATTATAAATAAGACGATAAACGTCACCATTCTTTGTCTGAATCTCCATGACAAAATGATCATGTTTAACTAATTTACTTGACGCTGAACAAGCTTTTCTTAAAAAATCATTCTCTATACGCCATGAACCAGACATTCCTAAATGGCTTAAAATCGTTTCATCCTGAGAAAGATGAAATAATAAATATTTCGCACGCCGACCAAGTTCTATAATTGTTCTGCCAATAAGGCGCTCAGAAAAAGCCTCAGGAAAAGGAAAGCGCAAATCTCTACGATTAAGTTTGACAGATACTATCTTTGCATCAGTTACAACGGACTCAAGTCCACGACGAACTGTCTCTACTTCAGGAAGCTCAGGCATTACTCTTCTTTAATAATTATACACTTTCCAATCGTATCTCTGATAAATTGACTTCTTCCCACCCCTCAAAGAACGAAGACTTCCTCTACATCTACTAAACAAATTCTTGATGAGTGGATTTTACTTGGATTCCTACTCATGTGAGTCATTTAACTAAAGGCTTTATGGCCAAACCCTGCCTTGAATATATACCACACACTCTAAAATACTTAACGTATCAATGAGGCTTACATACCACCCCACTTCAAATGATGGTGTTTTACGGCATCACAGGATTAAGCCCATTCACCCTTACGAAATACAGGAACTCTTACACCATCTTGAGTAATGCCATCTATATCAATTTCGCCAGAACCAATCATCCAGTCAATATGAATGACACTTTTATTCCCACCACGTGCTGCAATCTCTTCTGACGTCAATGATGCCCCATCTAAAAAACATTTGGAATAACACTGCCCTAAAGCAATATGACATGCAGCATTTTCATCAAATAAGGTATTATAAAAAAGGAGGCCACTCTTAGAAATTGGTGAAGAATGGGGCACAAGGGCAACTTCACCCAACCGGCTTGCACCCTCATCACTTTGCAAAACCTGCTGTAAAACTTCTTGGCCTGTTGATGCACGAGCCTCAACAATACGCCCTGCTTCAAAACGTACTTCAATATTATCAATCAGTGTTCCTTGATAGGAAAGGGGCTTTGTTGAGCAAACAAAGCCTTCAACCTTATGAGCATGAGGAGTCGTGAAAACTTCTTCTGTCGGAATATTCGGATTGCAAATAACACCATTTTGAGCAATGGATGCACCACCATGCCATTCATGATCATCTGCCAAACCAACAGTTAAATCAGTCCCTAGCCCTGTAAAGTGTAAGGCAGAAAAACGCTGCTCATTAAGCCAAGATGATCGTTTCTTTAAATTCTCGTTATGGACAGTCCACGCCTGCACCGAATCTTCTCCTGTAACACGTGAAGCAGAAAAAATTGCATCGGCTAATTTTTTAATCGCCTCATTAAGTGGTAAAGAAGGAAACATTGCCTCAGCCCATCCTGCTGTTGGATAAGCAACAATCGACCAATTCATAGCAAAATTTGATATTTGCTTGAGTGCCGGCTGGTAAGCTATTGAAGTGGCTTTATTTAAACGTGAAACCTTATCAAAATCCTGATTGGAAAGGAGCAAAGGATTATCACCAACAATCGCTAAACGCGCTGCCCCATTTTCAAAAGCCTTTGCCATTCCCTCATAAAGCCAAGAAGGGGCACAATCAAAACTAGTTGTATGGGCATTTTCAAACCGTGTAAGCGATAACATATCATCACTAAAAATTGGTGTAATGACACCAGCACCAACCTTATAAGCATGATATGCAATACGCCGAACAAAAGGTAACGCTGAAACTGGAGCAGTTAAAACAAGATCCTGCCCCTCTTGTAAATTCAACCCCACTTTCACTGTAATTTCTGCAAGACGATTAAGCATTTCAGACGAAATTGTCTCATGAATATCAAAGTACATTACCAATACCCTTCTTTAAATAGAATGCGTTCTTTATGTCGTCATATTATAAATTGTTTTTCAGATCCTTTGAGTTCGCTTTCTCTACGTATATTTATGCGTATCATTATCGCTAAAATTCACTTAATTCATAAACCGCAATGGGTATATCATCCTTCTTTGGTCATGAAAAACTTACTAGTTCCTGTGTCGTTTTTCTAACATTGCAACAATTGCATTTAACTGATCAGATGAAGGTAAAGCCATAATCGTTTTATTTTCCTCTTTCCTAGCTAGATGTTGAGGTGCATAGGCAGGAATAGGAACTTTATCAAGCTGTACCATAGCAAAAGGAGCAGGATGTGCCGTCTTGGACTGTGCTACTTCTGTCAAAGGAGATGTACTTTTCTCTGCCTTTACTCCCCTACTCTCTAAGCCTTCATCTATAAAGCTTGGCGCATGACCAGAACGTTCTTGAGCAAAAGCATAAGCAACATCATAAGGGCGATTATTTGTAGGAACTTGAAGTTCTCCATCACGTGATCGTTTTTCATAAAAAGCATTTCCCCCTGCAACCTGAACATAATGCATGTTTTTATACGGAAAAGACAAACCAGCGGTATGAAAAAACTTAGCGTGTTTAACTTTCTTATCTCGTTCACCCCGTAAAACGGCATCAGCCGCCTCTCTTACACGAGCAACAGATGCTTTCTCGGTCATAGGACGCGTTAAAACACCAGGAGCAAATTGCCTATATTGACCAACAACACCACAAATCGTCTTAGGATAGGCGGTTGAATTAACACGATTCATAACAACCGTTCCAACGGCAATCATTCCTTCACGGCTTGTGCGATTTGATTCAAAATACATCGCTCGCATAAGACATTGACGCTCTGTCAATGGATATGTAACCGTTTTTGTCTTATTATTATCTACTTTTCCAGCATCTAAATGACTTGAAGCACATCCCACAACAACTAACGGCACTACACAACAGGTAACAAAAACATTCCAACGATTTTTTTTCATCTTATGCAACACATTCCTATAATCTCTGAGATATTCAAGTCTTGAAATGAGCTTTAAATGTATCTCTCAATAAAGTACATAGCTAATTGTTACCACTCAGTAAAATTTTAATACAAGAGGTAATCAAAAAGTATCTATGCAAAATAAAAAATAAAAAACTATTAATTTGCGGATCGATATTGTTATTCTTCATGGCTCAATATAGGCTATAATAACCCACACGTTTCAATTACAATAAAGTAACACTATCCACTTCTTCTACATACGAAAAAATAATACAGATATCCCCTTTAATATAAAATTTTAACAAAATGATCTGAAAGGAAATCCCCTAGAAAACTCCCCTCCTGCCCCACAATACGAGTGATGATATCATCCAATATACAAATATGTCAAACCAAGAGTTAACAATCTGCCATACTTCTCTGAAAAAACTCTTTGTTGCTTCTTTGTGCTTTTCCATAGATGGTTATCTTATTCTTTCTATAGCTGCACTATAAGAGAATACTCATATATCTACAAACTGATCTTATATATATATAAGAGAAATTTTAATCTATTTTCTTCTCACCTACCCCAACTTTATAAGTAAGGTCATCGCGAGGACGATCAGAGGACATATGGTAACCCGTTATGATATAATGCAGCATTTCAGCAATATTAGTAACATGATCACCAATTCGTTCAATATTCTTTAAACAAAAAAGTAAGTGCGTACAAACCGTAATATTGCGCATATCTTCCATCATATACGTCAAAAGTTCACGAAAAAGAGAAGTATACAAAGCATCAATCTTCTCATCACGCTCACGCACGGCGTCAACACGCTCTAATAGGCGACTCGTATAAGCATTTAAGACTTCTTTTAATTGATTGAGTGCTAAAGCTGTAATCTTTTCAAGCCCATGATAAACAGAAGCAGATTGACGTATTTCTGAAAGTGCAACAGTCCTTTTAGCAATGTTTTTTGCCATATCCCCAATCCGTTCAAGATCAGAAGAAATACGAATGGCTCCAATAATTTCACGCAAATCGACAGCCATCGGTTGGCGTTTGCAAATAATAGCAACCGCTTTTTCATCAATGTCACGTTCTGCTTCATCTAAAAACACATCATCGGCAATCACTGTCGTTGCAAGTTGAAGATCACTACACACAACCGATGCGACAGAACGTTCAATCATCCTTTCTGCATGGCTCCCCATTTCTGTAATCCTTACTCTTAAATATTTTAGTTCTGCATCATAAGAACGGACAGTATGTTTCATAGACATATCTTACACTCCTCAATTCACCTATCCAAAACGCCCCGTAATATAATCTTGCGTCCGTTGCTCTTTTGGTGAGGTAAAGATCATTTCAGTCGCACCAACTTCTACCAAATGCCCTAAATGAAACATAGCCGTATATTGAGAAACACGTGCGGCCTGTTGCATGGAATGCGTTACGATAACAATTGTATAATTTTGCCGTAACGCATCGATAAGCTCTTCAATCCGTGCTGTCGCAATGGGATCAAGAGCTGAACATGGCTCATCCATCAAAATAACTTCAGGACTAACCGCAATAGCACGTGCAATACACAAACGCTGTTGTTGTCCCCCTGATAAACTTGTTCCAAGATCATGAAGGCGGTCTTTTACTTCTTCAAACAAACCTGCCTGCCTCAAACTCTTTTCAACGACATCATGCAATTCAGAGCGTGTTTTAACTAAACCATGAATGCGTGGACCATACGCAACATTCTCAAATATAGATTTTGGAAAAGGGCTGGGCTTTTGAAAAACCATTCCAACACGAGCGCGCAATTCTACAACATCAATCCGTGTGTCATAAATATTCTCCCCATCTAAGGTAATAAGACCAGTTGTTTTAGCGCCTTCAATTGTATCATTCATACGGTTAAAACAACGCAAAAAAGTTGACTTTCCGCATCCTGATGGACCAATCAAAGCAGTTACTTGATGTTCCGGAATATCAAGTGTAATACCGTGGAGTGCTTCTTTATCTCCGTAAGAAACCTTCACATCCTGACCGCGCATTTTAATCTTCATTACAAAAATTCACCTTACAAAAATCTTATCAAAGCTGTTGTTTTATTAAAATTACTGGCGGCGTTCAAATCGTCGACGTAAAAAAAACGCAGAAATATTCATGATCGCAAGAAAAATCATCAATACAATAATAGCACCTGATGTCTTTTCAACAAAAGCACGCTCTGCTTCACCTGCCCACATAAAAATTTGAACAGGCAAAGCCGTTGCTGGATCCATGGGGGTCGTAGGAATATTAACAACAAAAGCAACCATTCCAATCAAAAGCAAAGGAGCTGTTTCACCCAAAGCCTGAGCGACTCCAATAATTGTGCCTGTCAAAATGCCAGGCGCAGCTAAAGGAACAACATGATGAAAAATCATTTGTGTTTTTGATGCTCCCAACCCCAAAGCTGCAGAACGAATAGAGAGAGGAACAGCACGCAGAGCAGAACGTGTTGCAATAATGATCGTGGGAAGAGTCATGAGCGCTAAAACAAGACCACCAACAAAAGAAGCTGAACGTGGTAATCCTAAAAAATTAACAAAAAAAGAGAGTCCTAAAAGACCAAACACAATTGAAGGAACAGCTGCAAGATTATTGATATTAACCTCTATAAAATCTGTAAATTTATTTTTGCGTGCATATTCTTCTAAATAAAGAGCCGTTGCTATACCTATTGGAAGTGAAACTAATAAAACGATGCCTATCATATAAAGAGAACCAATGATCGCAACACCTAATCCCGCAGTCTCAGGACGACTTGAAGCGCCAAATGTAAAAAAACCAATATTAAATGTTTTATAAAGCGTACCATCATGCGCTAAACGCTTTATCCATTCTATTTGTCGATTAGAAACTTTACGGTTTTTTTCTGCTACACGCAGATCAATCTGTCCCTTATAAGCA
The DNA here is from genome assembly GCF_042196485.1 of Bartonella sp. AD24XZML. Taxonomy (NCBI): domain Bacteria; kingdom Pseudomonadati; phylum Pseudomonadota; class Alphaproteobacteria; order Hyphomicrobiales; family Bartonellaceae; genus Bartonella; species Bartonella sp. AD24XZML. The sequence continues at coordinate 16,942 of NZ_JBHIQH010000084.1, forward strand.
GAATCAATATCCGCAGATGCCAAAACTTTAACTTTTTGCATTGTGCCAATCAGTTTTGGATTCTTTGTCACCATTTCACGCAGTTGAACACGGACACCATTTGAAAACATACGGTTAACGTCCAAAAGAGAGGCTCGATCATTTTGATTGATATTAAGTTTCTTCGCTAAAGCATTGCGTACAAGAAGTGGATAATTCGCCGTCATGAGCACTTGTGGTTTTGTTTTACGTTGACTACTTGGATCAATGATCTTTTCATCCAAATAAATCGATAATGTCATTTCACTTTGAAAAAAAGCTGTATAACCCTGACTAATGATAGACCCTAAAAGCGTAAATAAAAAAAATAAACCAATAAAAATGGCAATCAAACCATAGGCACGAAAACGACGTTCAGCCCAATACCGACGCTTGAGACTAATATTGCGACGAGGAAAAAAATCTTCATTCATTCATATTGTTCCCGATATTTACGCACAATATAAAGAGCTAGAATATTCATCAAAAGTGTCATAACAAAGAGCGTCATCCCTAAGGCAAAAGCCACCAGAGTTTGTGGAGAATTAAACTCAAAATCACCGGTCAATTGATTAACAATCTTAACAGTCATCGTAGTCATTGCTTCGAAAGGATTGAGTGTTAAGTTTGCTGCAACACCTGCCGCCAAAACCACAATCATTGTTTCTCCAATTGCACGCGATGCCGTCAACAAAATGGCCCCCATAATCCCTGGAAGCGCTGCTGGTATAACAACTTTTTTAATTGTTTCAGATTGCGTTGCGCCTAAACCATAAGAACCTTCACGTAAAATGCGTGGAACAGCCGTAATAACATCATCCGATAAAGAGGAAACAAAAGGTATCAACATAATTCCCATCACAACTCCAGCGGTCAAAACACTTTGTGCCATAATAAAACCAACCCCATCTGAGAGAGAAACAGAAAGATCACGTAAAAATGGTCCCACAACCTTCAAAGCAAAAAAACCATAAACAATGGTTGGGATGCCAGCAAGAACTTCCAACAATGGTTTTACAATTGCTCGCAATCGCGCAGAAGCATACTCCGCCATATAAAGAGCTGAAAATAGTCCTATAGGTACAGCAAAAAGCATGGCAACAAATGCAATATAAAGCGTACCAGCAAGAAGCGGTATTAAACCAAATTGTCCTACTTCATCGCTGGAACCGCTCGCGGAAAAACGCGGATCCCAAACTGTTCCTAAAAAGAAATTTGAAAAGGATACAGACTGAAAAAAGCTTACTGTCTGAAAAAGCATAGAAAGCGCAATGGCTACTGTTGTCAAGACAGCAACAATAGATGCACAAATCAATCCAATAATAATAAAAGATTCAACCTTATTACGGGCACGTTGATGAGGCGCAATTTGCATCATTCCACAGATAAAACCAAAGGACGCAATAGAAAAAAGGAAAACATAACCTATAAACTTAAGCTTTTCAGAAGAGAATACCCACGACTGTGCTATTTCGAACACATCATCCGATGCTTCATCGGATAAAATCAATCCCTTCGCGAGTAATTGTGCCTGCACTTCCTTATAGGAAGCGGTAGAAAGATTCCCCTCAAAGCGATGAATCTTTTTGACGAGACTTCGAAGTGTTTCCCAAAGTAGATCGTGATTTACAGGCTCTGTTACATGCGCACTATACGCCCCCAGCTCTCGAGAGGCATTATATTCTAAATAAATTGTACTCCCAGCATCCCAAACAATTAAAAAAATAAAAGCTGGAATAACAGTAATCAAAAATGTCCACCAGCCATAATAATACGCACGAGAATGCATTTTATGTTGTCTGTATTCAAGAATGCGTGCTCGCATATAAGAAATACAAAAGCCACAAAATCCAAAAATCAATAATAGCAAAACAATGAAGGAAATGCGCATTTTATCTTTCAGTTTTTATAAAAAAATAGCACCCAAATTTCCTATCTCAGAAATCCAACAAATTTTCCCTGCAAATTATTTCAATGTCATTACTCGACCAGCAGAAAAATCAAAACGCTGTGCTTGACGTTCCTTTTCAGGAGAAACAATCAAACCATATTCAGCCAAAGGACCCTCTGGACCAATCATTTGATCAGAAAGAAAAAAATCAACATACTCTCGCAAACCTGAAATAATACCTAAATGTGCTTTCTTAATATAGAAAAAAAGCGGACGAGAAACTGGATATTGTCCACTAGAAATCGTCTCAACTGTTGGCGCAAAACCGTTAATATCGGCAACCTTTAGCCTATCAGCATTATTTTGATAAAAAGACAAACCAAAAATACCAACACCTGTTTTATTAGAAGTTAGACGCGCAAATGTTTCAGAATAATCACCATCAATATCAACCGCTTTTCCATCTTTACGTACCGCAATACAAGCAGTGTGTATCTCCTTATCATCCATTCCTAAAGACTTCATCACCTCAACTGCCCCACTCTCTTTACACCCCTTAGTAAGTAATTTTTCCTCAAAAATTTCACGTGTCCCATGCTTCTCTCCAGGAATATACGCTGCTATCGTCCAATCAGGAAGAGCACTATTAACTGCACTCCATTTCAAAATATTATTCGGTTGCAACTTTCCATCTATAATAATTCGAGCAGCAAGGGCTTTATAAACATCTACTGGCTGTAATTTCCAATCAGGCCCCTTAATATCAGTTGCAAAAACAATGCCATCATACCCAATACGTATTTCCTCAACATCTTTTACACCAGCATCAAAACAAGACTGTAATTCACTCGATTTCATTGCTCGCGAAGCATTAACAATATCAACAGTGTTCTCCCCAATACCACGGCAGAATTCCTTAATACCAGCTCCTGTTCCTCCCGATTCGATAACAGGAACCTTAAAATGGGGATAAATTTCTCCAAATGTTTCAGCAACAATCTTTTGATAAGGTAAAACTGTAGATGAACCAGTAATCTGTATTTGATCGCGCGCATTGCCTCCATTTGCTGACAGCAGTAGCGCAAAAATCAATCCCACTCCAATTGATAATACTTTGTTCATCTATAAACTCCCTAAAATTGAAAACAAAGCCTCTTAATTTATATCATACGGTCATTCTAGTTCACATTTGCAACATAACAAATATAAAAAACAACATGGATCATTTTTTTAAAACCATGTTTTTGTCCTCTGTCAAATAAATTCATTTGAACGCTTGAACTCAATAACATCCCAAAACAAATGAGCAACATCTATACCGCAGAAGCGTTTAATTTCACGAATTCCCGTAGGAGACGTCACATTAATTTCTGTTATATAATCTCCAATCACATCAATCCCCACAAAAAGAAGACCGCGTTCCTTTAAGGCTGGACCAATGCGTTCACAAATTTCATAATCACGTTTTGTTAACTCCACATTTTCCGCGCGACCTCCAACATGCATATTAGAGCGCACATCTGTTTCTGTCGGAATTCGATTAATAGCTCCAACAGGTGTACCATCAAGCAAAATAATCCTTTTATCTCCTTTTCGTACTGCCTCTAAATAGCGCTGAACAATAAAAGGTTCGTGATAAATTTCTGCAAATATTTCCAACAATGATGCTAAATTGCGATCATCTTGTTTTAAATAAAAAATACCAGCGCCCCCATTTCCATAAAGTGGTTTAACAATAATATCGCCAAATGTCTCTCTAAAAGCTGTTATTTCTTCAATATTTTTGGTAATTAATGTTTCTGGCATCAGATCAGAAAATTCAGTAACAAAAATTTTTTCTGGACTGTTGCGTACCCATGCCGGATCATTCACAACGAGTGTTTTAGGATGAATACGTTCTAACAAATGAGTTGTTGTGATATAATTGAGATTAAAAGGTGGATCTTGGCGTAAAAGAACCACATCCATATCTGTTAATTCCGTACGAACAGGCTTTTCTAATCGATAGTGGCTTCCCTCTTTATCATGTACAATCAATGGCTCTAGTCGTGCAATCACACAACCATCGTATAGAGATAAACGATCTGGTGTATAATGGAAGAGAGAGTGTCCACGTTCTTGGGCTGCTAAAGCGAGTGCAAATGTCGTATCTCCTTGAATCCGAACTGTTGAAATATGATCCATCTGAATGGCAATTTTCATAAATAAATCCTCTCTATCCTAAAAGCAGACTGGTCTATGCATCATAAACTTAGTAAACAATAAAAGAACTATGACAAGAGAAAATTTATGACACAAGAAACAAATATAAAATTAAACAACAAAGAAATCGAACGCTATGCACGCCATATCATTTTGCCTGAGATTGGTGGTGCAGGGCAACAAAAGCTAAAAAAAGCACGTGTTCTTGTTGTAGGCGCTGGTGGTCTTGGTGCTCCTGTCTTAACCTATTTGGCTGCCGCAGGTGTTGGAACTCTTGGAATTGTCGATAACGACATCGTTTCACTTTCCAATTTACAACGCCAAGTTATTCATAAAACAAATGCAATCAAAAAAAGTAAAACAGACAGTGCTGAAACCACTATAAAAGCAATAAATCCCCATGTTATAGTTGAAAAACACACTCTACGCTTAGACAAAAGTAATGTGGATAAACTGCTCAATGCTTACCACATAATTGTTGATGGAAGTGATAATTTTACCACACGCTATCTTCTTGCTGATCACGCTGCCCAATGTAAAAAACCTTTAATAAGTGGTGCTGTAGAACGTTTTAATGGCTCATTAACCGTCCTTATGCCATATAAAGACAATAATCCTCACTATCGCGATTTATTCCCCACCTCTCCAGCTCACGGGACTATCCCAACATGCGCTGAAACTGGAATCATCGGTGTTTTACCTGGCGTTATTGGAACCCTACAAGCAATGGAAGTTATTAAAATGATCACAAAAATCGGAGAGCCATTAGTAGGAAAGATTCTTCTCTATAATGGATTATTAGCGCAATTTAACATTATTACTTATAAACGCTCAAATTATAAAGAAAATGCCGTAGCTCTTAAGAATCTTGGAGAATCTTGATAATGTTCTCTCTTCCACTAATTTTTAGCACTCTCGCAATATGTATTGAAATACTAATATTTTATCGCAAGTTATTTTATCGCAAGTCATCGAAACATTGTAACCAATAAAACCTATTAAATTTATCACAAATATGGAAAACCTTTTGTGAAAAAATAATTCTCTATAATGGATTATCATCATAATTTCATGTCATCGTCTATAAATGGACAGAGACTCGTGGGAACGTAGCTGCTATCAGTATTCTTGTGTAAAAAATTTTCGACGTAGATAAAAATACAATCAGCAGAACTCTATTCAACTATTTTACTATTCACACATAAAAATTGTTTCACATGAAAGTGCTTACTTCAAACCATAACCTATAAATAAATAATCTAATTCATATTTTAGTGATCGATACTATAAAAAGTCAATGATCTGTCCATACATCTCTAACCTCAAGAGAAAACGTCTATTCATCAAGTATCATAAAATGCAGCTTAAGATTATTGCACGTATAAGAACAATCAATTGTCTCTGTTCATAAGAAAAATACATGGGAATTGATGTAAAAGTACATAGGGGTTGATGTGTATAGAAGGATTGAGATAAACCTCATGGAGAGCTTTAATTACATAATTATTGCATTCAGAAGCAGAAAGCTGCAGCTCATGAATTGATAATCCTTCAGCAATAATTTCACAGACAAGTATATGTAGAAAAAGTAAAGCACACTAATCTTGAAAACCAATCCACAGACGACAGTGTAAAGAGTGCATTTTTATAAAAGATCTCTTTAAAATAAGCGAGTCAATATGCAATGTTAAATGTGTTCTGTTTTGCGTGAGGGGCGTTCCCCCTAACAAAACATCAATAAGAGCTCTTTTTATAAAACTATGAAACTAAAATTACAAAAAAATCAGACTTCTTTCTAAAGTTAACATCTATGGTATAAGTTAATTTGGCTCGTTCGCTTTATTATTATCCATTGGTAAAGGAACAGGATGATCCGATAAACTGCGTAAATAAAGCAAAAGATCGGCACGATCTTGGTCATTTTTAATTCCACGAAAAGACATAATAGTCCCAGGAAAAGCTTCACGTGGAGAACGTAGATAACGATCCAAAGTGATAAAATCCCATTTTTGATCAGAATGAGCACGCAATGCCCGTGAATAAGCAAAACCTGCTGCTGATGCCAAAGGGCGGTCAACAATCTTCCAGAGAACTGGACCAACACGCCCTGCTTCATTACGTCCAGAAGTGTGGCATATAGCACATTGGCGAAAAACTTTACGGCCATTTTCAAAATTGCCTTGTTGAAGGCGGCTATTTAGTGATAGGGAAACATCAGGTGCTTTTTGTTTTTCTTGAAATATATCATTCTTGGCAACTGTATGATGATATTGGACTGATGTAGGATGATCGTAAACTATATTGCTGAGTGCGAAAATCCCCACAATAGCGACCAGCACACATAAACAAGCACAAATAAAATAAATAAATCTCAAGCGATTCATAAAAACTCAAATGTTCACGGTTTCATTACCATTTTTAGTTTAAGCTTTTTCTTTATAACACACAATATCATAAATGCATCACAGATGACATTGGGAATCTTACAATGGCTCTTGAACCAATTATTCTTATTCCTGCCCGTATGGGCTCAACCCGTCTTCCTCAAAAAGCTCTCGCTGAAATTGGCGGAAAACCGATGATTGTTCATGTCGCAGAACAAGCCAAAAAAGCTGGAATAGGACGTACAATCATTGCAACAGATCATAATGATATCGCTAAAGCTGTTGCAGATTATGGGCATGAATATATCATAACACGAAGTGATCATAAGTCTGGATCTGATCGTATTTATGAAGCTTTAGTGCGTATTGATCCTGAACAACGCTACAACGCCATTTTAAATATACAAGGTGACTTACCAACAATCATGCCTCGTGAAATCATTCGTGCACTACGCCCTTTAGAAAATAGCTTTACTGATATTGCAACCTTGGGTGCCAAAATCATTGAAGAAAATGAAACAAGAGATCCCAACGTTGTCAAAATCATTGGTACACCGCTTGCTCAAAATCGCCTTCGTGCTCTTTATTTTACGCGCGCCAAAGCACCTTATGGAGAGGGTCCTCTTTATCACCATATTGGAATATACGCCTATAGGCGCGAAGCACTTGAGAAATTTGTATCATTCAAACCCTCACCACTTGAGAAACGTGAAAAACTTGAACAATTACGTGCATTAGAAAACAATATGCGTATTGATGTGGAAATAGTCGATACAATTCCCTTAGGTGTAGATACACAACATGATCTCGATAGAGTTTGTGAGATTTTAACATGAAAATACTTAAAAAAACCAATAAAATTTCTTTCCAAGGAGAATACGGCGCTAATTCCCATATTGCTTGCTCCAATATGTTCCCCAATATGGATGCTGTTCCCTCTGCTACTTTCGAAGACGCTCTTAATTTAGTGGAAAGCGGGAAAGCTGATCTTGCTATGATCCCTATTGAAAATACTCTTGCGGGGCGCGTTGCAGACATTCATCATCTTTTACCGCAGTCATCTCTTTATATTATTGATGAATATTTTTTACCTATCCATTTTCAACTCATGGTTTTGCCCGGCGTTACACATGACGAAATTAAAACCGTCCACAGCCATACGCATGCCCTTGCACAATGCCGAAAAATCATACGAAACAACGGTTGGAAACCTGTTGTTTCTGCTGACACCGCTGGAGCTGCAAAATTTATTAAAAAAAATGCTAAACGTTCACAGGCTGCCTTAGCACCTTTAATCGCAGCAGAACTCTATGGACTTGATATTCTTGAAAGAGATGTTGAAGATAACCCTCATAATATTACCCGTTTTGTCATCCTTTCACGCTCCAAACGACATGTCCCCAAACCTCAAAATGGCGAAAAAATCATCACCAGTCTTCTTTTTCGAGTGCGCAATGTCCCCGCTGCTCTCTATAAAGCTATGGGAGGATTTGCAACGAATGGTATCAATATGACAAAATTAGAAAGCTATCAAATTGGTGGAAATTTCAATGCAACACAATTCTTTGTTGATATTGAAGGACATCCTGAAGACCCGATGATGAAACTTGCCTTAGAAGAATTATCTTTCTTTTCTGCAGAACTGCGTATTATCGGTACTTATCCAGCACAAAACGATCGAACATCGTATATATAAAAGCAATTAAGCTGCCATCATTTTTGTTGATATCAAAAAACATCATAAAAATTTCATAATGCAACGCATCTTGAAAGGGCTCGTTTTTTTCTACTCAACACCCTTCATAAACACTGAAGAAGAAAAAATAGCTCGTAACAGAATATATAAATTATTTTCATAATATTTTCTCACAAATTATATCATGATAAACCGCAATTCAATTCGTATAAAAACCAGTGTAAAAAACACAGTAACCAAAAATAAAAACGCTTGTACCATCTATTTCCCTTTGATATATTCAAAGAGAGCCTCTTGAGAAAAGTCATTTCCTCTGACAATATTCCAATAAAGATAACGAACTTCTAAATTAGCTCTCAAAACAATTCAAATTATTATACATAATAGAGCATTCGAATCTCTTAGATTAATATCATTCTAAACATGGTTTAAAACTAGAAAATGCAACTTAGCCCTGATTTTAGCGTTAAGTTTGAACTTGTATCTTTATAAAAACTGATTTATGATTCACCTCACTTTAGAAAAAAGGAGAGGATAATGAAAAAAGTCTTCACGCGAGGATTATTAGCCGCAAATATTCTCGCCTACTCTAGTGTTGCATTTGCTGGCTTTGGTGAAAAAAAATGGAATTTTGCGCGGGATGAAAGTGTTGTGATCACACCATCCTATACATTCCAGCAAGGAGTTGAATACTCTTGTAATATCTTTAAACCAAAGAAAGTATCCTTTACTTTATCATACTCTGCCCCTTCTGATTTAAACAAATTGAGAATTTTTGTTGATGATGAAAAGAAAATAACCCATGATAAAGAAAAGAAAATCTTTACCCTAAAAAATATAAAATCTCTTCATATAAGTTTTCCTTGGTCAGGACATTATATTTTTAAAAATATTACGAACAAAAAAGTTGTTGGAACAGATTGTGACACAGGAGGTTATGATTAACAATATTTCTATAACATCTAAATTTGAGTACAGTTATTCTTTTTTTCAGGTGTTTTTTTCAAAATACGGCATAATGAGCCATTAAAACTAATCGCTGAAAAGGTTATTTTTATACTAATATGGCAAACCTTAAGCTGCTTATAAGGTTAGATATTAAAGAATTTTTGCGAAAAATAGAAGACTAGACTTAAATTGTTCTGTATTTTCTACTATCAGAGCTATTTTTTTAATAAGAATATAACTTCTATCTTCGCAACTTCTTTATTTTAAGTACTATAAAGCACATCGTACCCAAATCACTTAGATAAACAGAAAAGTAGAATTTGCATCTACAGATGCATTCCTCACTGCACTTTAAGTCATACTCATTCAGCTTTTTATAAAAATTTATCTCGCTTTTCCCTCCTTATTAAAGAATATAATTATTTGAAACTATAAAATGTCGCTTATATCGAATAAGAACCATTTTTATGCTTATAAAATCAGTACCCCCTTATTTCTATAGCGTTTAATGTTGCATCTTCTCTTGCTGAGTACAATCCCTTTAAAATATATGAAATCTTTTCTCAAATAATGGAAATTCATATATTGATCCATTTTGTGATGAACATCAATGTTTTTTAATTAAAAGAACAAGCACGCAAAAAAAGAGCGATAACATTTACTTAGTATTTATATTCATATATGTTAAAAGAAAAAATATTACATATTTGATATTCTCATTCACTATAGAAATGAGGTTGTTTTCTTATACGATATTTAAGATATTGACTTATCATTATAAGATTTTGATTTTCTTATACTGAATTAAAACCACGAATAAAGTAAGATCCTCCCATCTTAAATCTCATATTGAAATCAATTAAATTTTTTTCCTTGAAAGTTACAAATGGGAGTGATGTGTGAGTAAAAACGATTAAAAAAGGAATAAAAATGCTTCTTATAAAGCCTCTCAAGTGCAAGGGATCGCAACATTGGAGTTGTTAAGTAGTATGAGGACTAAAGTTTATACTTTGTATTAAGCATAAAAGGGATAGTTCACAATGGACTTATATCTCAAGGAGAGTATGTATACTATTTACGAGTAGATTTTGAAATATAGTTAAGAGTATTGAGCAATCGCTTTTTAAAAAGCCTGTGAATGTACAACATTAAATGTATTCCGTTTGGGATGTTCTGTTTTGTATAGAGGAACAACACCATTAAAGCAATATTTTATAATTATTTAAATAGCACTCTTCCACCTGACTTTCGAATGTTAGCCAATTACATGATCTATCTGCTTTATTTGCCTTTTTTATCGTTGCAAATTTTTAATCATTCAATTTCGTAGTTTTAGAACAGACGTACCTATCTTAAAACTCTTACGGATTTCAGCAGTATCATCATACATTCAGATTATCTTAAACGAAGAAAATATTTTTATACCCAATAAATATAAAGAGCTATTATTATGAATAACTGATAAATTCTCAACCTCTTTGTTGTTTATATGTTAATAAATTAAACGCAAAGGAAAATTCTTCATCGTTCTTATGATATTTTTTGTTTCTGAGCTTGATTTTTCATTCTAAATCGACAATATGGATTTTGGGAGGTTGGTGGTGGACGAACTACTCGCCAACTGGGTCAGGTCTGGAAAGAAGCAGCCCCAACGAGTTCTGGTACGGGTCATTGTTCCAACCTCCTATTTTGCTGAAGAAATTATTTTTTTATACTGTCTTTTAGCGAGGTATTTTTAATCTTCAGAGCGGCATTTGTATGCAGCAAATAAAGGGATTTTGTTGTTTTTAAACAAATTGCCCCATAAATAATTTGATTAAGAAAAAATCCTTTTATATGAGACTACAGTATTGATCTATGCTTTTGTATTATCAAAATGTACGCATAAAGAACTTCGAAGTTGGAAATATTCATGGAAAATTTACCGGTAGAAACAGCCTATCGTGTTCTTGCTCGTAAATATCGGCCCCAAAACTTCTCTGACCTCATTGGTCAGGAAGCTATGGTGCGTACTCTCACCAACGCCTTTGAAAAAGGTCGTATTGCACAAGCGTGGATGTTAACAGGGATTCGTGGCGTAGGTAAAACCACAACAGCACGTATTTTGGCACGTGCGCTTAATTATAAAACAAAAGATATTGACCAACCAACAACTGTATTGGACTCTCTTGGTGAACATTGCACACAAATTATCGAAGGGCGCCATATTGATGTTATAGAAATGGATGCCGCTTCTCATACGGGCATTGATGATATTCGTGAAATTATTGAACAAATACGCTATCGTCCTGTTTCTGCACGCTATAAAGTTTATATTATCGATGAAGTACATATGCTCTCAACACAAGCCTTTAATGGTTTATTGAAAACTCTTGAAGAACCACCTTCCCATGTGAAATTTATTTTTGCCACAACAGAAATTCGCAAAGTTCCTATTACAATTCTTTCGCGTTGCCAACGTTTTGATTTGCGACGTATTGAATCAAAAGCTTTGAGTGCACATTTGCGCCAAATTGCGAAATATGAAAAGGTAGAAGTAGAAGATCAAGCGCTCTCTATGATTGCCCGTGCTGCAGAAGGATCTGCACGTGATGCATTATCCATTTTTGATCAAGCAATCGCCCATAGCAATGGCAATGTTAATGCTATTGCGGTGCGTACAATGTTAGGATTAGCGGATCAAGCACGTATTATTGATCTTTTTGAATTTATCATGAAGGGCGATGTTGTCAATGCGTTACATGAATTACGCAGTCAATATGAAGCAGGTGCTGATCCTCTTACTATATTGACAGAACTAGCCGATTTTAATCATCTGGTCACACGTTTACGTTTTACACCAAAAATAGTGGAAGATTTCTCTCTGACTGAAGAACAACGTTTAAGAAGTTTAGACTTTTCAAAAAAACTTTCCGTTCCTATTTTATCCCGAAACTGGCAAATGTTACTCAAAGGTTTACAGGAAGTTAATCAAACTGCACGTCCTCTTCAAGCCGCTGAAATGCTTTTAATTCGTCTTGCTCACACGGCTGACTTACCAACTCTTGATGAGGCTTTAAAAAAGCTTACGCAAGAAAAAACGCCTCTCACACTGGTTAAAAATTCTTCTCATCAAGAATCTACAAATGCAAATAATATAACAAAAGAAACAATGGTCGGAGCCCATGCTTCCTCGAGCGTTTCAAATATATTAGCCGATCAATCAGATTTAAAAAGCTCTTTGAAAAACCAATTAGATCATTCCTTACAACCAGAAAATTTAGTTAAAAATCAAAACCATGACAAAATCAACGCCCAAGAAGTAACAGAAATTCTAGAAACTTCTCAATCTACTGATTTTTCTGAAAAGATTGCAAATTTATCGCATTCTGTCACGCAAACAACAGAAAAGATTACTGAACCTAAAACTCTCGTGATTAATTCTTTGCACGATATTATTCAATTAGCCGAACAGCATAATGACGTTCCTTTCAAACTCCTTGTTAAAGAATTTGTTCATCCTGTTTCTTTTGAAGCTGGGCATATTACCTTGAGACTTTCTGAAAATACCCCACAATTTCTTGCTCATGATATAGAAAAAAAGATATCTCAATGGACTGAAAAACGCTGGACAATAACTTTTGTTAATGAAGGAGGTGGCCCAACCTTACAGGAGGAAAGTATAGCGATTCAAAAGACTCTTTTTTCCAATGCAGAAACAGATCCTGATATCGCGAAAATCCTCAATCATTTCCCAGAAGCAAAAATTGTCGATATTCGACTCAATAAAGAAGAAAATGATCTTGATTTACTCCCCAATACCTTTAAAAATGCTGATATTTTTAAAAATAAAAATGATATCAATGATGAATAAGGATACCTATTCCTATGCGTGAAATGATGAGCATGATGAAAAAAGCCAAAGAAATGCAAGAAAAAATGCAGAAGATTCAGGAGGAAATAGCTAATCTGCAAGCTGTGGGCACTGCAGGGGGTGGTCTCGTCAATATCACTTTAAATGGCAAAAATATTATAACAGCAATTCAAATTGATCCTTCATTACTCAAACCTGAGGAAGCTGAAATTCTTGAAGATCTCATTATGGCGGCTTATAATGAAGCAAGAACAAAAATCGAAGTCGCAATAGAAGAAAAAACCAAAAGTATGACCGCAGGGCTACCACTCCCATCAGGTTTCAAGCTTCCATTTTAATGAAACGGATTTTTTCCGTGGGACAAAAATATGTCTAAATACATTGCAGGACCTGAAATTGAACGTCTCATTCAGATTTTATCACGGTTACCAGGTCTTGGTCCACGTTCAGCACGTCGTGCTGCGCTTCATCTTATTAAAAAAAAAGAGACATTGCTGGAGCCTTTGGGAGCGGCTATACAAGCAGCTATAGAAAAAGTCGGCATTTGTTCTGTTTGTGGAAATGTCGATACCATTGATCCTTGTTCAATTTGCACAGATTTACGCCGCGATGATACAACAATCATTGTTGTTGAGGATATTGCTGATCTGTGGGCTCTTGAGCGCGCAAAAACTTTAGCCGCACGTTACCATGTGTTGGGTGGACGACTCTCTCCCTTAGATGGAATAGGCCCTGATGAACTCAATATTGCCACCTTAATACAACGTGTTGTACAAAACCCTATTACGGAGATTATTCTTGCTGTCAATGCGACTGTCGAAGGTCAAACAACTGCTCACTATATCACCGATCAGCTTTCCAATTTTCCAGTTAAAATTACGCGACTTGCTCATGGTGTCCCTGTAGGAGGCGAGCTTGATTATCTTGATGACGGAACTTTAGCAGCAGCTGTACAAGCAAGAACAAATCTTTAAAAATTTCTTTCTCTTACCTGTTATCTCGTTTTATTTACTATCATTTCTTTGTATGGGGAAAATATTCAAGTGATAAAGAAAAAACTCTCACTTTTAAACGACTTTGGTCCTGGTATTCTAGTATGTTTACTCATATCAGCCTTAGCTTATGGCTTAGAAGTCGTAGAAAAACAGCTTTTGGGACAAGCTTGGCTTGAAAGCCTTGTTTTGGCAATTCTTTTAGGATCGATTATTCGTAGTTGTTTTCCTTTGCCAACATATTTTCAAAAAGGTATCACCTTTTGCGCAAAAACACTTCTCGAAATTGCTATCGTTCTTCTAGGAGCAAGCATTAGCATTAACGCAGTCCTTTCAGCTGGCTGGAATTTGCTTGCTAGTATCATATTCGTGATATTCGTAACGATTATCCTGAGCTTTGCCATCGGCCGACTTTTCGGGCTTTCTACACACTTAGCAATGCTGGTCGCTTGTGGGAATGCTATTTGTGGCAATTCAGCTATTGTCGCCGTTGCACCTGTCATAAAAGCAAAACATGACGATGTAGCCGCGTCAATTGCCTTCACTGCTCTTTTAGGAATTCTTATTATTTTATTTCTACCCTTTTTACATCCGTCTCTGAATTTGTCATTTAGCCAATATGGTGTGCTTGCTGGTATGGTTGTTTATGCTGTACCACAGGTTTTAGCAGCAACAGCATCTGTCTCTTTTCTGAGTGTTCAAATTGCAACAATTGTCAAATTAGTACGGGTTCTCATGTTAGGCCCTGTTATTTTTACTCTATCAATCATTTATCGCCGATCAGCACAAACACGCTTGCGTTTACATACCCTCGTCCCATGGTTTATCATTGGCTTTATTATCATGATGCTTGTTCGCTCAAGTGGTCTTATCCCTGAAAAGGCTATCAATCCCATCAAATTTATTGCCCAGTTGTTTACTGTTATCTCAATGGCTGCACTAGGATTAGGTGTTGATATCCGATCACTAAAAAAAGCAGGATGGCGCGTCATTTTGGCTTCAACCTGCTCCATAATTATTCTCGGTATTTGTAGCCTTATCATGATACAATTGAATGATTTAAATCATATAACATTTTAAATGTGCATTGATTATTATTTTTTTCAACGTAGTATGCAATCAACCCAAAGTCCTCATTATTATTAAAATCAGTTCTTTCATAAACCAAAAAAAGTTCTAAAATACTGCTCATTATTCTATACAAAAAATTGAAAGAGCTGATATTTAAGTGAAAACTGTCAAATTTGCTTTTCAGTCCATAATGATTTGCAACAGAGTAGTATCGAAATAGGTAACTCATGCAAAATAATGCCATTTCTTTCATCTGCTCTCATTACGCTGAGGTTTTTATATAAAGACGGATAGAATATATTCTTATTTGGAAAAATGTGGGGTCATAACTTTTCCTCTTTTAAATTACTTTTACTTACTATGTAATACAAGTGGCATCATCGTACTATTTGATAGCTTAAAAGTTGTGACAATCCTTACATTTAAACGATTCGTGAAAGGAGTTTTTATTCTTTTCTTCAACAGTTTTGATTCATACGCTAACTCCGCTTGTAATATACAAGCTAATAACTTTAATTGTTTCACCATAAGTAGATTTAAAATAAGAGAATCTTACAATACTCAAGATACTCATTCAAAAAGTGATAAAAATAAGGATTAAATCAACATCTCGTTCTATCCCATAAAAAGATATTGTTGCTTATTGGCACTAGTAACTTTCTTACAAATGAAATATACGATAATGAAAAGATTAAAAATACAGCAGGACTTTTATTTATCGTTTTATTCAACTAAAATATTTTTATGCTTATCCTTGCTATAGATACTGCTTCAATTTATTGTGCTGTTGCGCTTATTCGTCATAAATCTGTTATTGCGCGTATCAATGAGCGCATGAACAAAGGACATGCTGAAAAACTTATTGGGCAGATTACACAAATAATGACACAAGCCAATATGACGCTTGATCAAGTTGAGCGTATTGCTGTCAATATTGGACCTGGGTCATTTACTGGTGTACGTGTCGGTGTTGCAACAGCGCGCGCTTTGGCATTAGCACTTGAAATACCAGCTATTGGAGTGAGTGCTCTTGAAGCGTTAGCAGCACAAGTCATAAATAGTAAAAGTACAGCATCGGCAATTACTGTTGTCATTGAAGCAGGGAGAGGGATGTTCTACCATCAAAATTTTCATAATGATCTCACACCTTTGGGAGAGCCGGGATTAAAAACAATTGAAAATATCCTCGAAGATTTGCCAAAAAAAACCCGACTGACTGGCCCAGCTGCTGATGTCGTTGTGGAGCATGTTAAAAACCATAAAATATACGAAAAAATTGTCCTAGAAAAAATCCCCTGCGAAGCGGCCGATATTGTAAACTATGCTTATCTTGCTGCAAACAAACAATCAAAAAATTCACCTCGCCCACTCTATCTACGCAACGCTGATGCAAAACAACAAACCAATTTTGCTTTACCACAAAAAAAATAATGCCCAAATTTTCATTGACAAAAAAGAATTTTGGAATTGCTCCGCTACAAGTTAATGATAGTGCTTCTCTTCATAAAATTCATCAGCATTGTTTTACCCCTTCTTGGGAAAAACAAGCTTTTGATAATTTCTTAACAGATCACTCTATCTTCGGACACAAAGTTTTTCTCATTGATCGCTCTGATCAAATTTTAGGCTTTTGCCTATGCCGTCTCATCCTTGATGAAGCAGAAATCATCACAATTGCTGTTCATCCTCATTATCGTCAACAAGGAATTGGTACCTTTCTTATCGAAAGCACAGTTCACCATCTTCACGACAAGGGCGCCATAAAATTATTCTTGGAAGTAGAAGCCACAAATCTTTCTGCTTTGAACCTTTATCAACGCTTTGAATTTCAAAAAATTTCTGAACGTCTTGCCTACTACGCGTCAAAAAATGGTCGTGGTGATGCAATTATCATGCAAAAAACTTTTAAGCAAATAGATTGAGATTTGTGTAAAAAACATTTACACATCCGCTATGAATAAAGTAAATCCTAAAAATACGCCTCCTGTTGCTCCTAAAAAGGTTTTTATCAAAACCTATGGATGTCAAATGAACGTTTATGATAGCCAACGGATGACTGATAGTCTCAGTTCGCAAGGCTATGTGACAACACAAATTCCCAATGATGCCGATCTTATTCTTGTTAATACCTGTCATATTCGTGAAAAAGCAGCAGAAAAACTTTATTCTGATCTCGGTCGTTTGCGCGTTATGCGTCAAGAGCGCACACCTGATAAACCCCTTATGGTTGGTGTAACAGGTTGTGTTGCACAAGCTGAGGGAAGTGAAATCTTGCGCCGTGCTCCAACAGTGGATCTTGTTATTGGTCCGCAAATGTATCATCGCTTGCCAGAATTGTTAGAAAAAGCCAAACAAGGGAAAAAAATTATCGAAACAGACTATGCTGTTGAAGATAAATTTGCTCATTTGCCGCCCCATAATAAACATGCAGTAAGAAAACGAGGTGTTAGCGCATTTTTAACAGTACAGGAAGGTTGCGATAAATTTTGCACTTTTTGTGTTGTTCCGTACACACGCGGTGCTGAAATATCACGATCCGTTGAACAAATTACTGAAGAGGCCCTTCAACTCATCGAAGCGGGTGTCAAAGAAATTACGCTGCTTGGACAAAATGTCAATGGTTGGCATGGACAAAGTGCTGATGGCAAAACTTGGCGTCTTGGCGATCTTCTTTATCATCTCGCAAAACTCGATGGTTTAAAGCGTTTGCGTTACACAACCAGCCACCCACGTGATATGGATGATAGCCTTATTGCCGCGCATCGAGATCTTGATATGTTAATGCCTTACCTCCATCTTCCTGTTCAATCAGGTTCAGATCGCATCTTAAAAGCCATGAACCGACAACACAAAAGCTCTCATTATCTTCATCTTATCGAAAAAATTCGAACCGCACGGCCAGATATTGCCTTTTCAGGCGATTTTATTGTAGGGTTTCCAGGAGAAACAGATGAAGACTTTGAAGAAACCATTAAACTTATTCAACAAGTACAGTACAGTTCAGCTTATTCTTTTAAATATTCCCCCCGTCCTGGAACAGTGGGAGCCACAATGAAAAATCATGTTGATGAATCTGTAAAAGATGCCCGACTTCAACATTTACAAATCCTTCTCCTTGAGCAACAAAATGCATTTTTGCGTTCTAAAATTGGTCAAAAAACGAACGTTCTCATCGAAAAACCTGGACGTCACTCAGGGCAAATGGTAGGACGTTCCCCTTGGCTTTTACCTGTTGTCGTCGATACAGAAGCCTCTACAGGTAGCGTGATAGAAATTCATATTAAAAATGCAAGCTCAAACAGTTTTGTTGGTGAAGTGACAAATAGATAGACATGCCTCTAACACCTTGTTCACAATAAATATTTTGGAAAACTCTTTTATTTTAAAAGAAAATGATTACATCTAAAGCGTGCACTTTTTGTAAAAAATTGTCTTTTATAAAGTTTACTTAACAAAATGTGCAATATTTATGTAGATATGGAGAATAGGCTGAAAGCTTCAACCGAAAAAATAAAGCGTATTAAAGAAAAAGTAAATATGTCCCTTGAAAAGGCTGATACCTTGAAACAAACAAGCGCTTCAGATCTGAGCCAAGTTGTTTTGATTTTCGAAAATAATCAATATGCAAAAGCAGTTTTTGGTAAATTTGACGAAAATCTCGCTTATATCGAAAAAAAACTCGAACTTAGTATTCATCCGCGTGGTAATGAAGTCTTAATCCGTGGAAATATTTCCGTTATAAAACGTGCGCAATATGTATTGCAGCAGCTTTATGAACGTGCCAAAACACATCAAGAGCTCACTTTATCAGATATAAAAGGAGCGATTGCTATGGCAAATATACCAAAGAAGCAGAAAGAAGACACAATAACACATAAATCTGCAACGAAGCGTATACCAGCACGGTTGAGTACCCATAAAAAAATAATTCATGCAAGAACTCCAACACAAGACGCTTACATAAGTGCTATGGAGCATACTGAACTTGTGTTTGGTGTAGGACCAGCAGGAACAGGAAAAACGTATCTTGCTGTTGCTCATGCTGCAATGCTTCTAGAACGTGGTATCATTGAACGAATTATTCTCTCACGTCCGGCTGTTGAAGCTGGAGAACATCTTGGTTTTCTTCCCGGTGATCTCAAAGAAAAAGTCGACCCATATTTACGACCACTTTATGATGCTCTTTATGATATGATGCCCGCTGAAAAAATAGAACGCATTTTAGCTTCTGGTGTCATAGAAATTGCTCCTCTCGCCTTTATGCGCGGACGAACACTTGCCCATGCTGCTGTTATTCTTGATGAGGCACAAAATACTACGCCCATGCAAATGAAGATGTTCCTCACACGTCTTGGAGAAGGAACGCGTATGATCGTTACCGGTGACGTAAGCCAAATTGATTTGCCTACAGGGCAAAAATCAGGTCTCATTGAAGCAGTTCGCATTCTTTCAAATATAGAAAATATTGCAATTGTGCATTTTGATGAAAAAGATGTTGTACGCCATCCACTTGTTGCTGCTATCGTTCGTGCTTATGATCGTGATTCCGAAATACAAAATAAAAAAAAATCATTCGCATGCGATGCATAAAAAAATGAATTTGATTCATCATGATTATTATTGATATAATGATTAAAAGCGCAGGGTGGAATGATGAGAAAATGCTTTATAATATCACTGAAAAAGCATTAATGACGACTATGCATCATGTTTCATTGGGAAATGCTGTAAGCGAGATTAGCCTGCTTTTTACGGATGATGAACATATGGCACAAATCAATGCACAATGGCGCAACAAAAACAAATCTACTAATGTACTATCCTTTCCTGCTTTTCCACTTAAAGCTGGAAATCGACCTGGTCCCATGCTCGGTGATATTATTATTGCCCGAGAAACTGTTGTTTTCGAAGCAGAGAAAGAAGGAAAAACATTTCAAGACCATTTAACACATATGATTGTTCATGGTATCTTGCATCTGCTTGGTTATGACCATGAAACTGATGATGAAGCATATAAAATGGAAAAGCTCGAAAGAGAAATTCTTCAAAAGCTTTCCATAAAAGATCCTTACGCATAATTGTCTATCAATGATAAAATTTAACTTTTAAAATCAATATTACCAGCATACCATTTAAAGCCTCTTATTTATCTGTTATAAAAGAAAGTCTAGAAGATTTCAAAACCATGGCAAACAAAATAAATGCACAAAATAATAGTCAAGCATCTTCTAATAATGAAAAAGCCCCCTCTCAACAGACGAATCATACAGAAAAATATTCCCTGATGAATCATTTATTTTCATTCTTACGGGGTCGTAATTGTGCATCTACGTCACTGCGCGATGATCTTACCGTTGCACTCACGACTAACAATGAAAAAGATACCGCCCTCTTCTCACCTGAAGAACGTACTATGCTGCATAACATTTTACGCTTACGTGAAGCACGCGTGGATGATGTTATGATACCTCGTTCTGAAATCGAAGCATTAGAAATAAACACCTCTCTTGGAGAAACCCTTAAATGTTTTGCAAAAATTGGTCATTCTCGTATCCCCGTTTATGCTGAAACTTTAGATGATCCGCGCGGCATGATCCATATCCGCGATATTCTTAACTACATCACTCGCTTTATTATCAACCCAACAAAAACCGAACAAAAATCCGATTTGCTTCAATTAAACCATACAGACTTGCATACTCCAATTGGTGAATTGGATTTGATCCGAACAGTTCTCTTTGTTCCCAGTTCTATGCTTGCAAGCAAATTATTAACACGGATGCAAACTACACGAACTCAAATGGCTTTAGTTATTGATGAACATGGAGGAACAGATGGTCTCGTTTCAATGGAAGATATTGTTGAGTTAGTCGTTGGAGATATCGAAGATGAACATGATAATGTCGACAATGCTATCGTACGTGAACCAAATAATAAATGGCTCGTTGATGCAAGAACTGAACTAGAAGATGTTGAGAAAGCTCTTGGTCCTGATTTTATCGTAGGGGAATATGGTGATGAAGTTGATACTATTGGTGGTTTGATCGTCTCCATTCTTGATCGCATTCCAGCCAAAGGTGAAATTGTCGAAGCTGTACCTGGCTATAGATTTCGTATTTTAGAAGCTGATAAACGCCGGATCAAACGGTTGCGCATTTTTCGCATTCCAAAAAATGAGAATCTTGAGAACAATGCCATCCCTAAAGAATAGTCCAGCGTTTTTTAACAATTTCATCGTTTTTTTGTTCTCTGTTACAGGCTGGAAGCGCCAAGCATGGATATTTCTGTGTGGTGCTCTTACTTCTTTTGCACTTCCACCCTTTTATTTAACACCTCTTTGCTTTTTAACTTTCCCTCTCTTTATTGTTTTACTTGACTCAATACAGTCCACCAAAAACAATAAAAAACATTTTTTTACTTACGCTTTAAGCTGTGGAACATTTGGTTTTAGTTATTTTATTTGCGGACTTTGGTGGCTATGCAATGCTTTATTAACAGATCCAGATTCTTTTGGTTGGGCAGTCCCATTAGCCATTTTATTCCCTCCACTCTACCTTTCTCTTTATTGGTTTTTTTCTGGTTTCATTGTCGGTTTATTATGGACAAAAGGAATAGCACGCTTTTTTGTTTTAGCCTTTGCATTAGGATTATCCGAGTGGTTGCGTGCGTTTTTATTCACAGGATTTCCATGGAATTCTCTTGGCTATACAGCCATGCCAACCCCAGTGTTCATGCAATCTGATGCAATCGTAGGACTTTACGGAATGAATATTCTTGCTGTCTTAGCCTACAGTTTGCCAACTGTTTTATTAACGGATGAAAAAAAGAAAGTGGCACTTTCTCTTTGCTTATCACTTATATTAATTCACTGTGGTTTTGGGTTTTATCGTCTTCATACTATAGAAAACACAGCTGAAGATCAAAAAAGTGCTTATTGGGTGCGCATTGTTCAACCGTCCATCCAACAAAATATAAAATTGCGTGATAATACACGAGAATCTATGTTGGAAGCGCATATGAAGCTAAGTACAACGCCAACAACCGATCAAAATTCAGAACCCGATTTTATCGTATGGCCTGAAGCTTCCGTTCCTTACCTTCTCTATGCTAACTCATCTATCACAATGCGCATTGCCACTCTTTTAAAACCTAAACAATGGGCTATCGTTGGAGCAATACGCGCCAGCAATGATCTAGCTCATTCCCAAACACAATATTTTAATACAATTGCAGTCATTAATGCTCAAGGTAATATTTTAAATACTTCCGATAAACTTCATTTGGTTCCTTTTGGTGAGTATCTTCCTTATCAGAATTTATTGAAAAAAATTGGATTGCGTACCCTTGCCGATAATATTGGTGGATATAGTGCTGCAAGTGTGCGCAAAATTGTTACAATGCCAAACGGATTTTCTTATCTACCCTTGATTTGTTATGAAGCAATATTTCCCCATGAAATGACTTTTAAAGGCTCCCCGCCTCAAGCAATTATTAATATTACAAATGATGCATGGTTTGGTGTAACACCTGGACCCTATCAACATCTTCAACAAGCACAGCTTCGTGCCGTTGAACTGGGAATCCCCCTCATACGGGCAGCCAATAATGGCATATCAGCTGTTATTGATTCTTATGGACGAATCGTTGTAGCTCTTCGACAAAATGCCGTGGGCATTATTGATTCACGAGTTCCATCATCCATTACCCCTATAGGAAGCAATGAATACAGAACTTTCTCTACTTTTATCTTATTCATCCTTATGCTATTGTGTCGTATTGGTTTTGGTTTTACAAAACAGCTTAAATGATTCAAGTGCCCTTTGTACGGTATTATGTTGCGTGTACCAGTAATATTGGGAAAAAATATTACATATTGTTTTAATTATATGATAAATCAACTGCGCATAAATATGATGTTGGTTTAGAAGAAAAATGCTGGAAATAAAGAGTTGCATTATGACCGAAACTAGAAAAAAACCTGACCCTATAGATATCTATGTTGGAACTCGTATCCGTTTACGTCGTAATATTTTAGGACTCACTCAAGAGAAACTAGGTGAAAAATTAGGAATTACTTTTCAGCAAATCCAAAAATATGAAAAAGGAACAAACCGTATTGGTGCCAGCCGTCTTCAAGCGATAGCGGAAATTATGGATGTTCCTGTTTCTTACTTTTTTGATAAAGGTATTACCTCCCAACAAGTAGAGGGTTTTGCTGAAAGTGAACACAATTTTATAGACTTTTGTTCTAGCAGCGAAGGGATTCAACTCATGCGCGCTTTTACAAATATATCTGATGCTAAAGTGCGTAGAAAAATTATTGACTTGGCAAAAGCACTTTCTGAGGAAGATTTGACAAATAAGTTATAAATTAAAATTATATTTTTTCTCTTTTATTCATATACATTTGCATTGACTATTTGCTGTAGAATTAGCAAATGGTGATGACTTTAGTAAGCAATTGATTAAATCGTTGGTTTTCTTTTTTGAAGGAGTTCCTATGCCGCATCAAGATTATCTTTTTACGAGCGAATCGGTATCGGAAGGACATCCTGATAAAATTTGTGATCGTATTTCCGATGAAATCGTTGATATGATCTATAAAGAAGCTGAAAAGACTGGTACTGATCCATGGTTAGTACGCGTTGCCTGTGAAACTCTCGTCAGTGTCAACCGTGTTGTTATCGCTGGTGAAGTACGTGTTCCCGATACGCTATTAAAAAAAGATAAAAATAAAGAATTCATCTATGATGAAACTAGCTTTCCACTCATTAATCCCACACGTTTTCGTACAGCAGCCCGCCGTGCTATTCGTACCATTGGCTATGAACAAGCAGGCTTCCATTGGAAAACTGTTAAAATTGATGTTCTTTTGCGCCCACAATCAGCTGATATAGCAAGAGGGGTTGATAATGCTACGGATCGGCATGGTGAAGAAGGAGCAGGTGATCAAGGCATCATGTTTGGATATGCTTGCCGTGAAACACCTGATCTCATGCCTGCGCCAATTTATTATGCGCATAAAATTCTCAAACTTCTTGCCGCAGCCCGTCATAAAGGAGAGGGAGAAACTGGAAAATTAGGACCAGATGCTAAAAGCCAAATAACCATACGTTATAAAAATGGAAAACCGATGGAGGTCACATCCATTGTTCTTTCAACGCAGCACCTTGATGAAAGTTGGGATTCCAATAAAGTACGTACAGTGGTTGAACCTTACATTCGCCAAGCTTTACATGACATTCCCATTGCAGCTCAATGCAGTTGGTATATTAACCCAACAGGAAAATTTGTCATTGGAGGCCCTCAAAGCGATGCCGGATTAACGGGACGCAAAATTATTGTGGATACTTACGGAGGTGCAGCACCCCATGGAGGCGGTGCTTTTTCAGGAAAAGATACAACAAAAGTTGATCGTTCTGCTGCCTATGCGGCACGCTATCTGGCTAAGAATATTGTTGCTGCTCATTTAGCAGAGAGATGCACCATTCAACTCTCCTATGCAATTGGTATTGCACAACCTTTATCTATTTATCTTAATCTTCATGGAACAGGAAAAGTCGATGAAAAAGTTATTGAAGAAGCCATCCGCAAAATAATGGACCTTTCACCTACCGGCATTCGAAAACATCTTGACCTCAATAAACCTATTTATGCGAAAACAGCTGCCTATGGTCACTTTGGTCGTAAACCAAAACACGATGGCTCGTTTTCATGGGAAAAAACTGATCTCGTGAAAACGCTTCAAACAATGATCCAAATCCCATGATTAAACATAATATACGTAAGAGTGAAGCATTTTTTGGACGCCGACAAGGAAAACAACTTCGAAACAGTCAGCTTACACGTATACAAATGCTTCTCCCCAATTTTAATATTGATTTAAATGTCCCTCCTCCCTTAAACCTTACATCCTTATTTTCAAGCAAAGTAAGAGAAATTCGACTTGAAATCGGTTTTGGTGGAGGTGAACATTTACTTCATGAAATGGAATATTTTCCAAAAACCGGTTTTATCGGCGTCGAGCCCTTTATCAATGGCATGGCAAAAATATTGTCGTCTCTTGAACAGCATCAAAACCATCAAAATCGTCTTCGCCTCTATAATGATGATGCTACACGCCTTCTTGATTGGCTCCCTGATAACTCGCTTGATGGAATAGACCTCTTTTATCCTGATCCTTGGCCGAAAAAGAAACACTGGAAACGACGCTTCATCAACATAAAAAATCTTAACCGTTTTGCTCGTGTTCTTAAAATAGGGAAATTTTTGCGCTTTGCTAGCGATATAGACAGTTATGTAAACTGGACTTTGTACCATTGTGCACAACATGATCACTTTGAATGGAAAGCAGAAAGCCCTCAAGACTGGAAACTCCCTTATCCACTATGGAGCGGAACCCGCTATGAAGCAAAAGCTTTACGCGAAGGACGAACGCCTGCCTATCTTACCTTTATCAAGAAATAAATGATCAAACGCTTTTCTCATAAACAACTTGAAAAACTTTGAATTTAAGAGTATCAATAGTTAAATTCTTGGTCTTATGATGAAGAGTGGGCCGTTGGACCCGCTCTTTTTTAATATCATAAAACTGATGAAACCAACTTGGATAAAATGTATGAACGAAGCTGAAAAAATAAGCAATCTTGACGAACCACGCCTGTTTGAAGAAGATGGTATCGAAGCACAGGTTGCTGCTCTTGTCATACCACTACTTAAACCTTTAGGTTTTCGTTTGGTTCGTGTGAAACTTCTTGGTCAAAATGGTTTAACACTTCAAATTATGGTTGAACGTGCCAATGGTTCTATGACCATAGAAGATTGTGAAACTGTTAGTCGAACAGTTTCTCCCCTCCTTGATGTACAAAATGTTATTGAACGCAAATATCATTTAGAAATCTCATCACCTGGAATTGATCGTCCATTGGTAAGAAAATCTGATTTTTTTCATTGGCAAGGGCATCTTGCAAAAATTGAAACCAAAATAACAATTGATGGGCGCCGAAAATTTCGTGGGACACTTACAAATATCACGCAAGATGGATTTATTTTAAACACTGATAAAGCTGCTTATGGAGAAGCCATGTATACCCCTATTTCCTTTTGTGATATCATAAATGCGCATTTAGTGCTTACCGATGAGCTTATTCGCGATGCATTGAAACAAAATAAAGATTTAAGTCAACAATTCATTGCCGAAGAGAACGCTAACGACTCTATACAGACGCTCAATTTCAAAAAATAATATCACTGGGAAATACCCATCGTGTGGCACAAAGAAGGAGAAAATTGATGGCTACAAGCGCTAACAGGCTTGAGATTCTGCAAATTGCAGATGCTGTTGCACGTGAAAAGTCAATCGACCGTGAAATTGTCATTTCTGCGATGGCTGATGCTATTCAAAAAGCAGCACGTTCTCGTTATGGTCAAGAAACCAATATTCGTGCTGAAATCAATTCTAAAACAGGTGAAATTAAATTACAGCGCCTGCTTAAAATCGTTGATGTCGTTGAAGACTATACAACGGAAATTACTTTGTCTGATGCTCTCAAACGTCAAGCAGAAGCAAAAATTGGTGATTTTTTTGCTGATCTTTTACCTCCTATGGATTTTGGACGTATCGCAGCACAATCTGCTAAACAGGTTATTGTACAAAAAGTACGCGATGCAGAGCGCGATCAGCAATATGAAGAATTCAAAAATAAAGTTGGTGAAATTATTTCTGGTACAGTTAAGCGTGTGGAATATGGTAATGTCATCGTTGATCTAGGACGCGGTGAAGCTATTGTTCGCCGTGATGAATTAATTCCTCGTGAATCATTCCGCTATGGAGATCGTATTCGTGCTTTTGTCAATGATGTACACCGTGAAACGCGTGGTCCGCAAATTTTCCTTTCACGCACACATCCCCAATTTATGGTAAAACTTTTCACTATGGAAGTACCAGAAATTTATGATGGTATTATAGAAATCAAATCTGTTGCTCGTGATCCAGGTTCACGGGCTAAAATCGCCGTTGTTTCACGCGATGGTTCCATTGATCCTGTTGGAGCATGCGTTGGAATGCGAGGAAGTCGTGTACAAGCTGTTGTTGCTGAATTACAAGGCGAAAAAATTGATATTATTCCTTGGTCGCCTGATGCGGCAACATTTGTCGTTAATGCACTGCAACCTGCTGAAGTTTCTAAAATCATCCTTGATGAAGATGCTGAACGGATTGAAGTTATTGTGCCAGATGATCAACTTAGCCTTGCTATTGGACGACGTGGGCAAAATGTTCGCTTGGCTTCGCAACTAACAGGATGGAACATTGATATTTTAACGGAAAAGGAAGAATCTGAAAATCGTCAAAAAGAATTTACTGAACGGAGTAAATTGTTTATGGAAGCCTTAGAGGTTGACGAAATGATCGGACAGGTTATGGCATCAGAGGGTTTTTCTTCTATTGAAGAAATCGCCTATATTGATCTTGAAGAAATCGCTTCTATTGATGGTTTTGACCATGATACCGCCGCTGAAATCCAAAGTCGTGCCCGCGAATATCTTGATCATCAAGAAAAAGAACTTGATGAAAAACGCAAAAAGCTCGGAGTTTCTGACGAATTGCGAACACTGCCTGGAATGACAAGTGCTATGTTGGTTGCTGTAGGTGAAGATGGTGTAAAAACAATAGAAGACTTTGCTGGCTATGCCGTTGATGATTTAGCTGGTTGGAGAGAACGTAAAGAAGGTCAAACACAGAATTTTTCTGGTATTTTAACCCCTTTTGACATTACACGCGCAGATGCAGAAGCTATGGTTTTAGCCGCACGTGTACAAGCAGGCTGGATAGACCAAGCTGATCTTGTTACAGAAAATCCTGTAGAAGATGAAAAAACAGATGATTTGGATGTGGATACACTTTAAATGAATGAACGGACTTGCATTGTGACCCGAAAAAATGCTTCAGCACAAACGCTGATCCGTTTTGTTATTGGTCCCAATAACCAAATTGTTCCTGATCTTAAAGCGAATTTACCAGGGCGTGGCGTTTGGATTTCTGCCCATCACGCTGTTATTGAGAAAGCAATCAAACAGAAAGCTTTTCATAGAAATTTTAAAACAGATGTTGAAGTTGCACCAAATCTTGTGCATGTTGTTGATACGCTTTTACTAAAAGCCGCTCTTTCAAGCCTTTCCATGGCACGAAAAGCGGGAGCAATTGTTATGGGAGCAACAAAGGTTGACGCTGCTATCCGCTCTGGTAAAGTTATTCTTGTACTTCATGCTAAAGAAACAACAGAAGATGGGAAACGAAAAATTGCACAGGCCATTCATTCAATACAACAACAAACAAATCGGACTATAAAAACCATATCTTTATTTACAAGTGATGAAATGCGAGTGGCTTTTGGCTCTAATCCTGTAATGCACGCGGCCTTACTGGACACAAAAGCTGCTGAAGGATTTCTCAAAACGACATGTAAATTGATCAGCTATCGTGACGACAAGCATAGTAAGTCTAGTGAGATGACGGCACAAGCCGTGAAGGAAGTACAATGAGTGAAAATAACAACGACAAAACAACCGTCAAGAAGACACTAACTCTCAAGAGGTCTGTCTTGGAAACGAGCACGGTTAAACAAAATTTTAGTCATGGCCGTACGAAGGCTGTCGTTGTCGAAACCAAACGGCGTAAAATTACGCGACCTGATGAAAAAGCTGAAACCCTACAGCCAATTACAAAGCCGCATGTGGCCTCCCAGCGTTCTAAACCGCGTTTTGAGGGAAAAAAGCCTCAAGAATCTGTGTCCAAAAGCAATCTTTCATCAACTGAAATAGAAGCGAGACTTCGCGCGTTAGAAGAAGCACATATCCAAGAAAGAATAACGCGAGAACAAGCCGAAGAAGAAGCAAGACGCGCTAAAGAGCGTGAAGAAATTTTACAGCAAGAAATTAAAGAAAAAGAAATACATCTCCAACAAGAAGAAGAAATATCGCCAGTACAGACTCCACCTGTTCCCCCTCTCATTGAACAGACAGATATTCCTATTGCGCCTAAACAGACAACCGTGGTTGAAAAACGCAAAATAGATGACAATAAAGAGGAAGAACGGCATAATCGACGTGCTAATCCTGCTAAGTCAGACATACGTGTACCCAAAGTTGTCAAAGGAGCTGATGAGCGGAGACGCGGAAAGCTAACTCTGAATAGTGCACTGGATGAAGAAGGAAGCGTACGTGGGCGCTCAATGGCTGCAATGCGGCGTAGACAGGAAAAGTTTAAGCGTGCACAAAATCAAGAACCAAGAGAAAAAATTTCTCGCGAAGTTGTTCTTCCTGAAACGATTACCATTCAAGAGCTCGCACAACGTATGACTGAGCGTTCTGTTGATGTGATTAAATTCTTGATGAAACAAGGACAAATGATGAAACCTGGCGATGTTATTGATGCAGATGTTGCCGAACTCATCGCTGTTGAATTTGGCCATACTGTTAAACGTGTTTTAGAATCTGACGTAGAAGAAGGTATCTTTAATATAACAGATAATCCTCAAAACATGCGGCAGCGCGCCCCTGTTGTAACCATTATGGGCCATGTTGACCACGGAAAAACTTCGCTTTTGGATGCTATTCGTAAAGCAAATGTTGTTTCTGGCGAAGCAGGAGGTATTACGCAGCATATTGGTGCCTATCAAGTAGAACAAAATGGTCAAAAAATTACCTTTATTGATACACCAGGTCATGCTGCATTTACGGCTATGCGTGCACGCGGAGCTCGTGTTACTGATATTGCTGTTCTCGTTGTAGCCGCTGATGATAGTGTTATGCCTCAAACGATTGAATCAATCAATCATGCGAAAGCTGCTGGTGTACCTATCATTGTTGCTATCAACAAAATTGATAAACCAGCTGCGAATGCACAAAAAGTGCGTACAGAACTTCTACAACATGAAGTGTTTGTTGAAACTATGGGTGGTGAAACTTTGGACGTTGAAGTTTCTGCTAAAACTGGTCAAAATCTTGATAAACTTCTCGAAGCTATCCTTCTTCAGGCTGAAATGCTTGATCTGAAAGCAGATCCCCAACGAACTGCAGAGGGCGTTATCATTGAAGCCAAATTGGATCGCGGACGTGGGTCTGTTGCAACAGTTCTTGTTCAAAAAGGTACATTACACCCTTCTGATATTATAGTTGCCGGAAATGAATGGGGTCGTGTGCGTGCTTTGATTGACGACCATGGCCGCCATGTCAAAGAAGCCGTTCCTTCTACACCAATTGAAATTTTAGGCATGCAAGGAACACCACAAGCCGGAGACCGTTTTGCTGTTGTCACACATGAAGCAAAAGCACGTGAAATTTCTGAATATCGGCAACGATTAGCACGTGATAAAGCTGTTGCGCGGCAAACTGGTTCACGTGGTTCTCTTGAGCAAATGATGACAAAATTGCAAACGACTGGTGTTAAGGAATTTTCTCTTATTATAAAAGGGGATGTGCAAGGATCAATCGAAGCAATTGCTTCAGCATTGGAAAAACTTGGAAATGATGAGGTTCGTGCACGTATTGTACATTCTGGTGCTGGAGGAATTACCGAAAGTGATATTTCTCTTGCAGAAGCTTCTAACTCTGCTGTAATTGGCTTTAATGTTCGAGCCAATAAGCAAGCACGTGATTTTGCTAAAACACAAGGAATTGAGATTCGTTATTACAACATCATTTATGATCTTGTTGACGATATCAAGGCTGCCATGTCTGGATTACTCTCACCAGAACAGCGTGAAACTTTCCTTGGTAATGCTGAAATTCTAGAAGTCTTTAACATTACAAAAATTGGAAAAGTTGCAGGATGTCGTGTTACAGAAGGTAAAATAGAACGAGGAGCCGGTGTTCGCCTTATCCGCGATAATATCGTTATTCACGAAGGAAAGCTGAAAACACTCAAACGCTTTAAGGATGAAGTCAATGAAGTGCAAAGTGGTCAAGAATGTGGAATAGCCTTTGAAAATTATGAAGACATGCGTGCAGGAGACATCATTGAGACCTTCCGTATCGAACATATTAATCGCACATTATAAAATAATCCAATAACTTTACTCTGTTGTGAAATGAGAAAAGTTATTAGGTTTTATACACAATATCTCTTTTTCCTTATCTAAATGGTCAAAAAAGAGATCTTGTAGCAAGGATAAAACTTTGATGAAAAATGCAGGGCCATCACAACGGCAACTTAGAGTAGCAGAGCAAGTACGTCATGCAATAGCGCATATATTACAGCGTGATATTTTGCTTGATGATATCTTAAAAGATATTGTTATTTCTGTCTCTGAAGTACGCATGTCACCAGATTTAAAAATTGCTACTTGCTTTGTATCACCTCTCAGCACTCTTAAAAATGCTTCTCATACCGATGTTGTTGACACCCTCAATAAACATAGTCGTTTTCTCCGTGGAGAAATTAGTCATGCGTTGCGACAAATGAAATATATGCCAGAACTGCGTTTCCGACTTGATAATAGTTTTGATAATTTTTCAAAAATTGATGCCCTCCTTCGCTCGCCTGAGGTTGCGCGCGATCTTCACCATAGTGATACAGATGAGGATTAAAGATATGGCGCGGAAACACAAGAAAAAAGGGCGTCCTGTTTCTGGCTGGGTCATATTTGATAAACCAAAAGGAATGAAATCAACAGAAGCTGTCTCACAAATCAAATGGATCTTCCATGCTCAAAAGGCAGGACATGCGGGCACACTTGATCCTCTTGCTTCTGGTCTCCTTCCCATTGCATTGGGCGAAGCAACCAAAACCGTCCCTTATGTGATGCAAGGCAAAAAAACTTACCGTTTTCATATTGCTTGGGGGCAAGAGCGCTCAACAGATGATTTAGAAGGAGAAATAACGAAAACTTCTCTCATACGTCCAACACAAGAAGAAATACTTGCTCTTCTTCCTCAATATACAGGTGTTATTTTGCAAACACCTCCACAATTTTCAGCAATCAAAATTGCCGGAAATCGTGCCTATGATTTAGCGCGTGAAGGAGAAGTTGTTGAAATTCCGCCCCGTGAAGTGGAAATAGAAACTTTCAAGTTATTAGAAATGCCTACCAAAGAGCATTCTGTCTTTGAAATAACCTGCGGAAAAGGAACTTATGTGCGCTCTTTAGCACGCGATATGGGACGTGATCTCGGTTGCTATGGGCATATTGCTGATTTAAGACGTATTGCCGTCGCACCTTTTGATGAAGAAGATCTCATTACATGGGAGGAACTAAAAGCAGCCATTCCACCAAATAAAAACACTACAGATAAGAATAATCGTTCTTTTGAAAAAAACTTCACAACACTTGATGAGCTCTTAATTGACACAAGCGCCGCATTGGATTGCCTCCCTCACTATATCCTTAATGAAACTCAAGCACAGAGAATTATAAGAGGCCATTCTATCCTCTTGAATCATCACAAAGTACCTCTTGATGAAGAGGAAATTTGTGTCCTCTATAAGGAACAACTTCTTGCTATTGGCACTCTCGACAAAGGTCTATTTAAACCAAAGCGGATTTTCACAATTTAATCGATTCTTTTCCCAACCACCTTTTGCGGAAAGATATTTTTCTCTATCAATTAAGAAAAATATGGTGCTTTTCATTGTCTATATTTACCGTATTCATATCAAAATTTAAGTCAGTGCTATAAGCTAACACCACCACACACTTTTTCCTCTTAATGTCGCAACAATCCTTGCATTCGAAAGGATTCATAAGAGGCTTTTTATTTCTTTTTTAATCGTTTTTTACTCATACTTTAGTCCTCGTTTATAATGTAAAAGCAAAGATATGGACTGATTTACTCTAAATAGATTTGAAACGAGAAAAGCTTAAGATTTTCAGAACTATCACTCAACATGAAAAATAACAAATAACCATTATAAATCAATTCATTAAATATTGAAACAGCAATTTTTTTATGATTATGCTAACAAATTGATCGAAATAATATTAATATATTTAATATTTATAAAAACTGTTTTAACCCTAAGGGAGATGATCAGAGGAAACTTTTAAAAGCATCTCATTGGCTTGAGGTATTGTTTGGCGTTCAATCATGCGGTGCACTCTTATACCGTTAGGAGCACAATTTAAATGACGCAGACGCTTATTGACTTCTGCATCTGCTTTTGTACGACGATGATTATGGCGTAAATAATCTACCCATGTTGGCATATGATAAGCCTCTGTCCAATATTCAGGTCTTTCAAGATCTCGTAAAAGGACCCACTGACGCGCACCATCACGTAATCGAATATGGCGTCGACGCGTCATCACTTTGAGAAACTCTTCAAGATCATTTTCATGAATTTTATAATCGATCATTATCATGATCGGGCCACTTCTTGCTTTGAGGTCAAGTAATAATTCCGGCTCTCTAAAATGATCAAGAGGATTTAAATCTATCTGAGGAATTTCTTGAATTCTAAATTTTACCCCCGCAAGAGCACCAAAAATCAAGAATAGAGAACAAACGCTCAAAGCAATTGTTGGAGAATAACCATCAGCCAAAACTCCCCAGATTGCACTTCCAATAGCCATCCCCCCATAAGATGCCGTTTGATAAAGTGCTAAAGAACGTGCAACAACCCAGCGTGGTGTAGAGAGTTGTACAGATGTATTAAACAATGATAATGCCAAAACCCAACATAACCCTGCAGGAAATAAAGCAATATGGCTTATAATCAGTGAACGGCTTATTCCCAATAAAAAGCAAGAAAAGGCAAAACCAATAAATGCACTTGCAATAATTGTTTCTGAACGAAAATGATGCCGTACAACTGCATTAATAATACCTGCTGTCATGGCTCCTAACCCAAAACAACCGAGCAATGTACCATAAAGAAGGGCACTTCCTCCAAGAACTTTATGCGCAACAATTGGCAAAAGTGCTAAAATAGAAATTGCTCCTATACCAAAAAGGAACGCTCGAACCATAATACTCAGGAGATTAGGTGACATCGCAACATAACGCAAACCATCTGAGACAGCTCCTAACAGCCTTTCTCGTGGTAATGAGTTGTTTTCATAATTCGACTTCCAGAAAAACAACGCACCAATAAGAGGAATATAGCTTATAGCATTGAACAAAAAAGCAGCAGATGCCCCCAAAGTTGCAATGATGGCACCACCAATAGCAGGACCAACACTCCGCATCAAATTAAAGCCGACACTATTCAAACTAACAGCAGCAGGAATATTTTCCCTGCTCACAATATCTCCTATCGTTGCTTGCCAAGAAGGATTATAAAAAGCTGTACCACATCCAATCAAAAACGTAAAACATAACAAAAGCCAAGGTGTTAGAAATCCCATATAGGCTAAAACAGATAAACTCATCGATATGACCATCATCATAATCTGCGCACACAACATAATTTGACGCCGATTAAAATTATCAGCTAATGCCCCTGCCATCAAAGAAAACATAACAAGTGGTAATGTTGTGGCACTTTGAACTAGCCCAACCATGGAATGCGAAGAACTAATCAACGCCATTAACCACCCTGCTCCAACAGCCTGTATCAGCCCCCCTAAATTAGAAATAAGAGTCGATGACCATAAATTTCGAAATACCGAATTACGAAAAAGCTTTAATGTTGAAATGCTCTGCATCTTTTTCCTCCAAATCGGTATTTATCACTTTTGTTACCACATACACGCTCATAATCTTTGTATCAAAAGGATGCATAATTCTTTAAAAAACTTCTCATAAAACTCTATTTAAATCAATATTTCAAAACAAAAGCTTTTATTTAAAGAAAGACTTCAAAATGCTGTCAAGGACTAGTATTTTAACCTTCTTTCCTATATAAGAGCGAAAATAGGTAAAAGTCTTCGACTTTTCCTGTTTTTTCACAGACCCTTGCTGAACGACATCTCGGCTATGGGTGACTTTATGTTTCTTCGTTTTTGGAAAGGATAATACGATGTCGATTACAGCTGAACGTAAAAAAGCTCTTGTCGCAGAATATGCAAACAAAGTTGGTGATACAGGATCACCAGAAGTACAGATTGCTGTACTTTCTGAACGTATTTCTAATTTAACAAACCACTTTAAATCTCACAAAAAGGATAATCATTCTCGTCGTGGTCTTTTGAAGATGGTATCTCAACGCCGGCGCCTTCTTGATTATCTTAAAGGAGTTGACCAAAATCGTTATCAGACACTTATAAAGAAGTTAGGTTTGCGTCGCTAAAAGAAAAATGGAAGTGGTATTAAAAAAACACCCATTTTTTCAACGTGTTGCTTTTAATTAAAAATTTTAAAAACTGATAAGTTATTATGGGATAGGACTGCTCATCATTTCGCATTTAAGCAGTTTACTTCTCTTTTCTTGCAACAAAGATAAAAAGTATGTTGTCCACCTCAGATCTTGGAAGTATGCTACGCAAAACCAGAATGTGAGCAATCAAAGATTTAAACACTGGTCATTAAGGATAAAAAATGTTCAAAACGCACAAGATAGAAATTGAATGGGCCGGGCGTCCGCTTACCCTTGAAACAGGGAAAATAGCGCGTCAAGCTGATGGTGCAGTGATTGCTACCTATGGAGAAACGATTGTCTTAGCAACCGTTGTATCGGCCAAAATCCCAAAACCAGACCAGGACTTTTTTCCACTCACCGTTAATTATCAAGAAAAATCCTATGCTGTTGGTCGAATACCTGGGGGCTATTTAAAACGTGAAAGTCGACCAAGTGAAAATGAAACTTTGGTTTCACGTTTGATTGATCGCCCAATTCGTCCCCTTTTCGTTGAGGGATATAAAAATGATACACAAGTTATTGTTTCCGTTATACAGCATGATCTCGAAAACAATCCCGATATCCTTGCGATGATTGCATCTTCTGCCGCATTGACCCTGTCAGGTGTTCCTTTCATGGGGCCTATAGCTGGTGCCCGCGTTGGCTATTGTAATGGACAATATGTTCTTAATCCTCATATCGATGAAATGCCTGAATCAAAACTTGATCTTGTTGTTGCTGGAACAGAAAGTGCTGTTTTGATGGTTGAATCAGAAGCACAAGAATTACCGGAAGATATCATGTTGGGAGCTGTGATGTTTGGTCACAAAGGCCTTCAACCTGTCCTTGATGCCATTATAAAGCTTGCTGAAGTTGCTGCAAAAGATCCTCGTGATTTTGTTCCTGAAGATCTTTCTGAACTTGAAAAAGCGATGCAGAAAATGGCAGGACAGGATATACGAAAGGCTTACAGAATTACTGATAAGCAAGAACGTTATGCTGCAATTGATGCACTAAAGACAGAAATCCTCAATAAATTTATGCCAGAAACAGAAAAAGATTGTCAATTTAGTGCAGATCAAATTGCAACCGTATTTAAACAGTTGCAAGCAAAAATTGTTCGCGGAAACATTCTTGATACCCAAAAGCGGATTGATGGACGCAATCTTTCTACCGTTCGCCCTATCCAATCAGAAGTAAGTATTTTACCCCGCACACATGGATCAGCACTCTTTACCCGCGGAGAAACACAAGCAATTGTCGTTGCAACATTGGGAACTGGTGAAGATGAACAATATGTTGATTCCTTGACAGGAATGTATAAGGAAACATTCCTTCTCCATTACAATTTTCCACCATTTTCAGTGGGTGAAACGGGACGCCTTAGTTCTCCTGGTCGTCGTGAAATTGGACATGGCAAATTGGCATGGCGGGCAATTCACCCCATGTTGCCAACGAAAGAATCTTTTCCTTATACCATTCGTGCTGTCTCAGAAATCACTGAATCCAATGGCTCTTCTTCTATGGCAACGGTTTGTGGAACCTCACTTGCTCTTATGGATGCTGGTGTTCCCCTAGCACGCCCTGTTGCTGGTATTGCTATGGGCTTGATTAAAGAAGGAGAACGCTTTGCTGTTCTTTCTGATATTTTAGGGGATGAAGATCATCTTGGAGATATGGATTTTAAAGTCGCAGGAACAGAAAATGGTATTACTGCCTTGCAAATGGATATCAAAATTGATGGTATTACCGAAGAGATTATGAAAATCGCGCTTGAACAAGCCAAAGGTGGACGAATCCATATCCTTAATGAGATGGCGAAAGCTTTAACCAGTGCACGTGCTGAGCTGAGTGAATTTTCTCCACGAATCGAAGTTATGAATATTTCTGTCGATAAAATCCGTGATGTTATCGGCTCTGGTGGTAAAGTTATTCGGGAAATCGTGGAACAAACGGGAGCAAAAATTAATATTGAAGATGATGGTACCATTAAAATTGCTTCTGCTGATGCTAAAACCATTGAAGCAGCAAAACGTTGGATCCATTCTATTGTCGATGAGCCTGAAGTTGGTGCTATCTACCAAGGAACAGTTGTAAAAACTGCAGAGTTTGGTGCGTTTATAAACTTCTTTGGTTCTCGTGATGGACTCGTTCATATCTCTCAGCTTGCATCAGAACGCGTCAGCAAAACAACCGATATTGTAAAAGAAGGTGACAAAGTTTGGGTTAAATTAATGGGCTTTGATGAGCGTGGAAAAGTTCGATTATCAATGAAGGTCGTTGATCAAACAACCGGAAAGGAAATCACCGGTGATGAAGCAATCAATGAAGAAAAGTACGTGGATGAAAAAAAACAACCTGAAAATAAGCGCCGCCGTAAGAAAGAAGAGTAAGTTTTTCCTCTTATCGTATCATGAAATGCCATCCCAACATTGGAGTGGCATTTTTCTTTAAAAGAGTCATATGTGTCATTATTTTTGCCTTTTGAAAATCATGAACTCCCGTATCCTGATCCAAACCAGTGTTGGCTAAGTTTTGGTTTAACAGAAATCCCAGCTCCAGAATGGGCACAAAATTTAAAAGTTATTACGCCTTGGCGACCAGATTTTTTAAAATTTGTCGATACTCAATTTCACTGCTCTCCTCAAATAGATAAAACTTTCAGCTATGATGGTGCATTTTTACATTTGAGCAAATATCGTGGTTTGAACCAAAATTGTTTTCTTGATTTATTAGAATGCGTTAAACCCAATGGATGGATTGTAATCAGTGGAGATAAAACTGCTGGTGCTGCTTCAATGATGAAATGGGTCAAAACAATTGTTCCCATCACCAATAAATTGTCTAAAAATCATGGTCTTGTATTTTGGTTGCAAGTTCCTCAACAAATTGAGAGACATAACATTGCGCAATTGCGCTCACCACCGCTCACTTTCGGTAAATTTCAAACCACTTCTGGTATGTTCTCACACGGACGTATTGATCCAGGATCTGCTGCGCTTGCTTCTTATATGCTCAAAATTATTTCTGGAAAAACGGCTGATTTTGGTGCTGGATGGGGTTATCTTTCTCACGTTGCGCTTGAAAGAAGTGAAAAACTCACCGCTCTAGACCTTTATGAAGCAGACTACAATGCTTTGAGAGCAGCAAAACAGCACCTTAAATCCATAACAGCTCCTTTTCCAATTCATTTTTATTGGCATGACCTTGTACATGAACCTATCACAAATCTATATGACACAATCATTTCAAATCCACCGTTTCACACACAACAAACAACAGATGTTTCATTAGGAAAAAATTTTATTATAAATGCTGCAAAGTGCTTAAAGCCAAACGGCAGTCTGCTTTTTGTTGCAAACCGCCACCTGCCTTATGAAACATTATTAAAAAATATTTTCCGCACAGTGTTGATACATGAACAAGCCCATGGTTTCAAAATTATCGAAGCACGCAGATAAACAGAACAAGCAATAACTTTCAAAGAATAAAACGGGAAAGATCGATATCAGCAGCAAGCTCACCAATAGATTTTCTCACGTAAGCAGCATCAATTTTAAACGATGTTCCAGCTTTATCAGGTGCAGTGAAAGAAATCTCATCCAAAACGCGTTCCATCACTGTTTGCAAACGACGTGCCCCTATATTTTCAATCCTTGCATTTAAATCTACAGCAATATCTGCTAAAGCATCAATTGCATCATCGGTAATTTCCAAATGAACCTCTTCTGTTGCCATAAGAGCAATATATTGTTTAATCAAACTGGCTTCTGGTTCTGTTAGAATGCGTCGTAAATCTTCCCTTGTTAAAGGGTTGAGCTCCACACGGATGGGCAAACGTCCTTGAAGTTCCGGTAATAAATCAGATGGCTTGGAAACATGAAATGCACCTGAGGCAATAAAAAGAATATGATCTGTTTTGATTTGCCCATATTTTGTAGCAATTGTTGTTCCTTCAACCAAAGGCAAAAGATCCCGTTGAACGCCCTCACGCGAAACCGCAACACTTGCTCCACCATCCCTGGTTGCAATTTTATCAATCTCATCAATAAAAACAATACCGTCATTTTCAGCAACACGAAGCGCCTCTTGAATAATTTGCTCCTGATCTAGGAGTTTTTCAGATTCATCATCAATGAGCGGTTTAAAAGAATCCTTTACTGTCGTCTTACGGACTTTTGTACGACTGCCCATTTTGCCCAAAATATCTGATAAATTCATAATACCCATTTGTGCCCCAGGCATACCAGGAATATCAAAG
Organism: Bartonella sp. AD24XZML; assembly: GCF_042196485.1. Taxonomy (NCBI): domain Bacteria; kingdom Pseudomonadati; phylum Pseudomonadota; class Alphaproteobacteria; order Hyphomicrobiales; family Bartonellaceae; genus Bartonella; species Bartonella sp. AD24XZML. The sequence goes on from NZ_JBHIQH010000084.1 coordinate 56,533, forward strand.
GTTGAAGCACTATTGCTATTATTATCGGCTACTTCAATTTCAATCTCTTTCTCATCCAATTCACCTCCACGCAATTTTTTACGAAAACTATCACGGGTAGCGGGACTGGCTGTTTTACCAACAAGGGCGTCTAAAACGCGCTCTTCAGCATTCACGTGAGCCTTTTCTTTTATTTCATCCCGTTTCTTTTCACGCACAAGAGAAATGGCAATTTCAACAAGATCTCGAATAATTTGCTCAACATCACGTCCCACATAACCAACTTCAGTAAATTTAGTTGCTTCTACTTTAACGAAGGGTGCTCCAGAAAGTTTTGCTAATCGACGTGCAATACCAGTTTTACCAACTCCTGTTGGCCCTATCATTAAAATATTTTTTGGCATAACTTCTTCACGCATCGGCGCATCAAGCTGTTGCCTACGCCACCGATTGCGCAGTGCAATAGCTACAGAGCGTTTGGCATCATTTTGGCCAATAATAAAACGATCAAGTTCAGAAACAGTTTCACGAGGGGAAAATACAACACACATTTAAATAGCTTTCTCTAAAGAAGATAATTCTGCATCCAATGTTTCAATCGTAAAATGATCATTGGTGTAAACACAAATTTTAGCGGCAATAGCCATAGCTTTACGAGCAATAGTTTCTGCATCCAAATCCAAATCCATGAGTGCACGCGCTGCTGAAAGAGCAAAATTTCCTCCAGAGCCAATTGCCATAACCCCATCTTCTGGTTCTAAGACATCACCAAGCCCTGTTAGAGCCAAAGTTACTTTCTTATCAGCCACTAGCATCATTGCTTCGAGACGACGCAAATAGCGATCTGTTCTCCAATCTTTTGCAAGTTCCACACAAGCACGCATAAGCTGATCAGGATATTGCTCAAGCTTTGTTTCCAATCTCTCCAGTAATGTAAAAGCATCTGCCGTAGCACCAGCAAAACCAGCAATAACCACTCCGTTCTTTCCAAGACGACGCACTTTACGTGCATTACCTTTCATAATTGTCTGTCCAAGAGAGACCTGACCATCCCCGGCCATCACGACTTTTCCACCTTTTCGTACCGTAATAATTGTTGTACCATACATTATGTCTGGCTTATGTTCTGTCATAAGGAAACTCCTTAATATTAACTTTACTTTTTAATATTGATTTCTTTTCATACAATGTAAAACTCAATTACTATTGTCCTATTTAAGAACATATACAGCAAAACACAATGATTCAGCATAACTCAATTTGTTGAAAATGGAAAAATGATATCATTGTTGTCAATGTAAATTACTGCTAAACAGCTTTATATAAACAGTTTGTGCTTTTTAGAGGAAAATTATGAAAAAAATAGCCATAGGGACCTTAGGTGGAACAATTGCAATGACTGCTGATAGTTTTGGTCACATGCAACCGACTTTAACTTCAGATAACCTCATAAAAAGTGTTCCTGTTTTAAATAACGTTGCTGATATTCATGCACAAACATTAATGCAAATACCAAGTGGATCTTTATCGTTTCAAATGCTTTTTGAAATAATTAAGTGGGCAAAACAACAAATAAACGCTGGTGCAGAAGGTATTGTTTTAACACAAGGAACTGATACTCTGGAAGAAACAGCTTTTTTTCTTTCTCTTTATTGGAAAGAAGCCGAACCACTCATCATAACCGGTGCTATGCGCATGCCTCATGAAGCAGGCGCCGATGGCCCCGCCAACATTTTAGCAGCCACTCGTGTCGCAGCAGCCACACAAAGTCGTAACAGGGGCGTTCTCGTTGTCATAAATGATGCAATTCATTCACCTTATTGGCTCTATAAAAGCCATACCATCAAAGTCGAAACATTTCAATCAGGTCTTGCAGGTGTTTTAGGAACTATTTTAGAGGGAAAACTTATTTATTTCAATGATCGAAAATTTTTCCCCAAAACGTTTGATCTTCCCCAAAACCATGATCATCAAATTGCACTCCTCTATTCCTCTTTATCATCTGATGCAAAATTAATGAAACTATGCCTTGAAAGTGGGTATTATGCTGGAGTTGTTATTGCTGGTTTTGGTGCAGGACACTGTAGTTTTCAAGAAGCAGACCTTGTACAACAATATGCACAAAAAATACCAATCATTATTGCTAGTCGTTGTTGTAATGGCTCAACAACTCGTATAACTTATGGCTATAAAGGCTCCGAAATCGATATGATTGCTTCTGGTGCTCTCATGTCTGGTTATTTATCAGCCGTAAAAGCGCGTCTACTTTTATGGACTTTTTTGGCGCAAGGGCACTCATTAGCACAAATCCGTGCAAACTGGAATGACTGGACTATAAGTTAATGAAAAATGATCTATTATCTTAAAAGAAGAGAGCATGCAAAACAAAATTTACTTGAAAATAAAGCCGCTCATCTGTCTACTCTTAATCAATTGCTGCTGCAAAAAATTCTCGACCAATACAAATGATTGATACGACTATACAAAAAATTAATCAGAAAGATAATCTGGTCAAATCCGTTTCTGACCGATATTCACCCTATCGCGTTTTTACTGCACAAGAATGGTCAGAGTTTCGTGCAAACACACCTCTTACTTTGACTTTTGATGAAATTAAGCGTTTACGCTCTATTGATGATCCTATTGATCTTAAAGAAGTCCAACGCATTTATCTTTCTTTATCGCGTCTATTATCATGCCATGTTGAAGCAGTACAGGAACTTTTTCACAAACGTCAGCAGTTTCTCCATCAAGAAGAGAGTAGAAAAACGCCCTTTATTATTGGAATTGCTGGTTCTGTAGCTGTAGGAAAATCAACCACGGCTCGCATTCTTCAAGAACTGTTGAAAAGATGGACATCTAGCCTTAAAGTTGATCTGATAACGACGGATGGTTTTCTCTATCCTAACGCAATCTTACAGCAAAAAAATCGAATGAATCGCAAAGGATTTCCTGATTCCTATGACATTAAAAAGTTGCTGTGCTTTCTTTCGGCTATAAAAGCAGGTATCGGAAATGTCCGTGCCCCGCTTTACTCACATATGATCTATGATGTTCTAGAAAATCAGACTATTACCATTGATCGTCCTGATATTTTAATTGTTGAAGGTATTAATGTATTACAGGTCAGTGATCTTCCTAAAGATGGGAAAGCTATTCCTTTCGTATCAGATTTTTTTGATTTTTCAATCTATGTCGATGCCGAAACAGAAGTCATTCGTCACTGGTATTTGGAGCGCTTTAAACGTTTGCGTAAAACAGCTTTTCAAAATCCTGAATCCTATTTTCATCGTTATGCCCACCTCAATGAAAAAGAAGCTTCAAAAATCGCTGAGGATCTTTGGCAAACGATTAATTTAAAAAATTTACAGGAAAATATATTGCCAACACGACCACGGTCCAATCTCATTCTACGAAAGGGAAAAAATCATTTGGTCGAATATGTCGCACTTAGACGACTATAAGGATCTCATAACTATGCAGCACCACCACATTTATTTTACCTCAACGCGTATCGATAACAGTTGCCCTATCATCTTGGTAAACCAAAGAACTCTTGCCAACTTATCACTTGATGCGTCAACAACAGCATGGATAAAAGTTAATGACTTTACTGGTAAAGCAGGACAAATACTCTTTATTCCTCACGAAACGGGGCATTTAAAAAAAGTTTTATTTGGAATTGGCAATGGTAACGATCCTTTTATCACAGGACTGCTTGCTCAAAAGCTTCCTGCTGGTCAATGGCATTTAGAAGGTACAACCTCTGATGAAATAAATACCTATCTTGGACTGGCATTTGGTAGCTATCAATTTAATCGCTATCGTCAAAATTCTTCTTTCAAATCATTATCTATCCATGTCAATGAGGCTATTGATCTTAATGAGCTCCAACGAATTTATGAAGCTGTCTTTTTCGTCCGTGATCTCATTAATATTCCAGCCAATGATATGAACCCTGATGCTCTCGAAAAAGAAGCTCGAAAACTAGGAAAAACCTACGGTGCTCATATCAAAAGTATTTGTGGAGACGATCTCTTAACCCATAACTTTCCGATGATTCATGCTGTAGGACGAGCAGGCAGCACTGCACCACGACTGATTGAGTTACTCTGGGGGCAAGAACATCATCCTAAAATAACGTTGGTGGGCAAAGGCGTAACTTTTGATACTGGAGGACTCGATATTAAATCAGCCAATAACATGTTGCTTATGAAAAAAGACATGGGGGGTGGAGCAAACGTTTTGGGATTGGCTAAACTTATCATGGATGCAAAATTGCCTTTCCGTCTACGCGTTTTGATTCCAACTGTAGAAAATGCAATTTCTGCGAATGCTTACCGACCAGGTGATATTCTCAAAAGTCGTAAAGGTTTAAGTGTTGAAGTAGGTAATACAGATGCTGAAGGGCGACTTGTCCTTGCCGATGCACTCGCCTATGGTGATGAAGAAAGTCCCCAATTCATGCTTTGTATGGCTACTTTAACAGGGGCAGCGCGTATAGCATTAGGACCAGATCTTCCCGCATTTTATTGTAATGATTCAATATGGGCACAACAAATTTCTGAATCTGCTCACGCTGTCTTTGATCCTCTTTGGCAAATGCCCCTTTGGAAACCTTACCAAGAGATGTTATCATCACCAATTGCTGATCTTAACAATGTAACTGGAAATAGCTTTGCTGGTTCTATAACGGCTGCTTTATTTCTTAATTCTTTTGTTGAAAAAGCTGAACATTTTGCGCATTTTGACCTTTATGGATGGGTTCCAAAAGAAAAACCAGGATACCCTATTGGTGGATCAGCACAAACTATTCGTGCCCTTTATAATATTTTTAAAAATGAATTTTGACACAAATATCCACAAAAATGGACAATTTTGCAGCTTAAAGAATAATTGGTCTTACACTGTGTTCTTAGTTTTGTTTGAGGATAAAAACCTTACCAATACAGTTTTCATGAGTTTGTTTAAAGGTAAGGAGTAACAAAATGGACAGCAAAAAGATGATCTCTAAAGACCCAAGACTTCATGCATTCAGAGATAATCTAGCAGATCAACGTCTTGAAACAGAAATTACAGCTCAGCGCTTTGTTCAAGGTGAAAAAAGACGTGTTAATACAGCGGTCGCTGGACTTTTTAAAGAAAATAGTAAAAAAAGTGAAAGACAAACAGAATGCTTATTGGGAGAAGAACTTCTCATTTTTGAACAAGGGGAAACATTGTCGTGGGGACAATCACTCAAAGATGGTTATGTCGGTTATATTGATACAAAAGTTCTTTGTACATCAACCATAAAACAAACCCATGTGGTTTCAGTACCACGCACATTTAAATATTTACACGCTGACTTACGTGGACCAATAGTATCCCCATTATCTATGGGAAGCAAAGTCAGTGTTGTTGATGAAATTGAAGTCCGTGACACAATGTATTCTATTCTTGAAAATGGAACAGCAATCATTACGAGCCATCTCAGCCCCATTGGACGCGTATATGAAGATTATGTCACAGTTGCAGAAACCTTTATCCGTACACCTTATCTTTGGGGTGGTGTCAGCGGTTTTGGAATTGATTGTTCGGGACTCATTCAGCTCTCTATGATGATGACTGATCAAATAGTTTTACGTGACACCGATATGCAGCAAAAAACTATAGGCAGTCCTCTTACAGATACTGATAAACTTCAACGAGGTGATTTAATTTTTTGGAAAGATCATGTTGCTATTATGGTCGATCACGCAAATATTATTCACGCAACTGGTTTTTCTATGGACGTTATGATTGAGCCATTGGAAAAAACAATTACGCGTATCGCTAAAAAAAATCAATATCCCATCGCAAAACGCCGTCCAATTCAAGAAACTTAATACATGCCTCCTATAAAAAGTTAATTGAATGTTTTTATTATACAATAGATTGATTTATAAGGATAACTATCCATCATTCGCTCTGCATCAAGCATTCTAAATATCGTAAAATTCTTTTATTTTAAATCTGTTTTTATGTTGAATCAATCAAAATCGCTTGCTTGTTCATCACAAGCGAAATTGATGTATAAGTAAAAATGATTACGAAAAGAAAAAATATCCCTTCTGAATGCTCTCAAATGCCAAGAGCTATCATAACTAACATTGGAACCAGCTTACTCCTTCATAAGCGTAAAGATAGTGGCGCTCAATAGATTTTATCTTATAAGGCTTTACCATTATACCATTCACGAGTGCCGACACGAAATAGGCTTATTGCGAGATATCTCTTTTAAACAACCCCGTAAATATGCAACACAATGGCATTCTATATTACGTAAGGGATATGCCCCTCTTAATCAAAAGCAACATTTTTTGAAATTTTTCCTATTATCGATATCTTATGAAATAAATACTCCTAATATCTCTCGATGCATCCAAAACAATCTCTCAATAATAATCGCGAAAAGTATAAATCCATTATCTACCACCATTTTTATGCTTATGAAGCGCGCAAAGGCATCATTATACACTTTGCCAATTCTCAATGTTGCGATAACCCTTGGCTATTGAAGAGTGTTCTTTCAGCACGTATTTTATTTATTTCTGTCTTAAATAATTTTATCCACATGACCCGCCCCGCTTGGAACGTGCAAAAGAATGGTTTTGATTAATTTAACATAAAACAGATTTGAAATGAGAAATTTTTTTATGACCCTAGACTTCCCCATGCAACATAAAAAAATTATAAATTATCATTATAACTCAATATATTGATTTATATTTAAACAATATTTCCTTCTTATAACACATTAAAGAAGGTGATTTTTCAATACCTGAACCAATGGTTTATCAGCATCAGGCATAGGGTATTTATCAAGATCATTAATAAAAATCCATTCTAAATTTTGCCCTTCTCGTCCTTGCGCAACGCCCTCATAATGGTCACAAAGATACAATGGCATTAAGAGATGAAATGTTTTATAGCTATGACTTGCAAATGTTAAAGGGTGTAAATTATTTGGTTGAACATAAATACCAAGCTCTTCCTCTAGTTCACGAATCAATGATGCTTCCGGAGTTTCACCTTGCTCAACCTTGCCACCAGGAAACTCCCATAAACCAGCCAGCGATTTTCCTTCAGGACGCTGTGTAAGCAAAACACGATTATTCTGATCTAACAGTGCGCATGCAACAACAAGAAGAATGGAACTTTTCATACACATATCACTCCCCAATAGGGAACATAAAGATAACTGATTTTTCTATCATATCCCCTCTGCTCCTAAAAGAGCTCACATACCCCATTTGCTCTGAAAAATAATAAACTGTTAAATATAAAGTGCATCCATTAACTTCTGTAATCGCTATTGATCATAACGTACTCTTTTGTTAAATCGCAAGACCAAACCGTCGCCGTGCTCTTACCCAAACCGATATCAACACGAATCGTGATGTGCTTACCTTGCATATAAGTACCTATTGTCTCTTCACAATACTCAGGATCTCGTACGCCATTCACGGCCACACGATGCTCACCAAACCAAATCGTCAATAGATCACGATCGACTTCAACACCGGCCTTCCCAACTGCCATAACGACCCGCCCCCAATTCGCATCTTCACCGGCAATAGCCGTTTTTACGAGCGGTGAATTTGCAATTGATAAAGCAATAGTTTTAGCTGCATTATTTGTTGTAGCACCCACCACATTAACCTCAATTAAATGACGAGCACCTTCACCATCACAAACAACTTGTAGTGCAAGTTCATGAAGAAGTGCACTCAATTGTTTCATAAAAACCCCATAACGCGGATCAGATTTACTTGTAAGACATGGAAAATGTTCTTTCCCTGTCGCAAACAACATAAGCGTATCTGAAGTTGAGGTATCGCTATCAACAGTAATTGAATTGAAAGAACCCTCAACTGCCTCTGATAACATGGATTGGAGTGCATCCGAAGAAATGGTAGCATCACTAACCACAAATGACAGCATTGTCGCCATATCGGGTGCAATCATACCAGCGCCTTTTGCAATTCCATTAATGGTAACACGCTCTCCCCCACAGTCAAAAGTGCGCGTCGCAAGTTTTGGAAATGTGTCCGTTGTCATTATGGCTTTTGCAGCTTCCAACCAATTTCCCTCTTCTGCTATCTCTGTCATACTTGGTAAAAGATTGACAATACCCGATGCATCCATTGGCTCACCAATAACGCCCGTAGAAGCTATAAAAATTTCATCTTCTCTAACCTTTAAAGCGTTCGCTGCTGCACAAATAATTGCATTGGCTGTGTGCTTTCCTTTACTTCCTGTAAAAGCATTTGCATTTCCAGAATTCACAACAACACCCCTCGCAACCCCATGAGGAAGCGATGCACGACAATGCTCTACAGGGGCAGATGGACATTTTGAACGAGTAAAAACACCGGCCACACTCACTGGCTTATCAAATATGATGAAAAGAAGATCTGTACGATCTTTATATTTAATCCCAGCTTTAGCTGTTGCTATCCGTACACCAAATAATGGAGAAAGCTCCTGGATCTTTTGAGGCGACAAAGGAGAAATTTTCAAAACCACAATATGCTTTCTATAAAAACAAATGAACCGATTGCGGATCAATAACCTCTCATAGAAAACTGCTAGGCTTTTTGAACAAAACTAACCTAGAAAATTATCTATTAAAGAGGCTATCCACCTATTTTTCCTAGCTATTCCGTATCTTCTTCATCAGATGTTTCATCGGGAAGTAGTGTCCCATTTTGATGAAGCGATTCCATGATTTTTGTAACATTAGGATCAGGGTATTTCACATCTATCTTGCTACGTAAATCAACAATTAGTTCTTGATAGCGCTTTTTTATCAGCTGTGTCCGCAACATCTCTTTAACATCATCAAATGCAGGCGGTTGTTTTACACGACGATCTTCTAATTTAATAATATGCCAACCAAAAGGACTTTCAACAGGTTGTTTAGTGTATTCGCCAACTTTCAAACCAAATGCAGCATCTTCAAAAGGCTTGACCATTTGACCATGGCTAAAATAACCAAGATCACCCCCAACGGCAGCAGAACCATCTGTTGAACTTTTCTTTGCAATCTCTTCAAAATTTTCGCCTTTATTTAAATGCTTAATGATAGCTTCTGCTTCTTTTCTCGTTTTGACCAAAATATGACGCGCTTTAACCTCATCCTCTTTAGGTAAAGCAGCAACTTCTTGCTTATAAAGAGCTTCCAAATCAGTATCCGATATTTTGTCAACAATCGCCTGTTTAAAATAAAGCTGTTGAAGAACATTGTCACGCATGACTGCCATACGTTTATCGTAAGCTTCTGTCTTATCAAGACCTTTGCTTCTTGCTGCTTTTGCAAGTGCCTGCATATCTAAATAAGCTTTTAGAACCATCATACGACGTTGTTCATCAGGAAAACGTGCTAAATTAGGATTTATTTCAAGTGCTAAATCATCCAATTGGCCTGCTGTAATATTTTTCCCATCAATAACCGCCATAACATGAGAAGGAGAAACGGCTTTTTCAGAAGCTTTCTCCAAAGTCTTTAAATCATTCGACGATGAATTCAAACCTTCTTGAGCTCTCACCCCTAAACTTGTACTTGCCAATAAAGTTGATGCTAAAAAAAGCGTGATAAAGTTAAATTTCATAAATATACTCCTTAAAAATGAAGGCAGGTTCAAGATTCCAATTTTCTTTAACATAACACTTTAATCTTTAAACATAGAGAAATAAATTAGTAATTTATTTTAAAAGTATAAAATTATCCTTTTATCTCAGTTTCTCCAATCCTATCTAATGCAGATGAAAAGCATGATAATAGAGAAAAATGACATATTGTATCTTAAATTACTTTGTATTGTATCAGTTAAATAGCATACTTAAAGTTGACATAAAGCGCTTAGCCTCTTATCTCTACTTTACAATTAGAGTGAAAAATTGCACACCAGCAAGTATAATGGTACCATCTGCATTTCATGATGTCTCCAATGATATCAGACAACCTGAAGGAAATGTAGAGTATGGGGAGAGCATATGAATTACCCAACAAGAGTGACAACAATTAAAAGAAAGGGCCAGAGATGGTCAGTTTAGGTGTTTTTGCCCGTAAGTTTTTTGGTTCAGCTCATGAGCGACATCTCAAAGCACTCCGCCAAAAAGTTGCACAAATTAATGCTTTGGAAGAACAATTCGTAAAATTAAGTGATGAGCAGCTTTGCCAAAAAACAGATGCCTTTCGTAAACGTCTTAGTGAAGGTGAAAGTGTTGATTTGCTCTTACCAGAAGCTTTCGCGACTGTTCGTGAAGCCGCAAAACGTGTTTATGACATGCGTCCTTTTGACGTGCAACTTATTGGTGGAATGGTCCTTCACGACTGTGGCATAGCTGAAATGCGTACTGGTGAAGGTAAAACATTAATGGCAACTCTACCAATTTATCTCAATGCATTGGAAGGTAAAGGCGTTCATGTTGTGACAGTAAACGATTATCTCGCCAGTCGTGATGCTGAAACAATGGGGAAAATTTTTAGTTTTCTAGGGCTTACAACAGGCGTGATTCTTCATGATCTTGATAGTGATGCCCGCCGAGAGGCCTATGCATGCGACATCACCTATGCCACAAATAATGAACTAGGTTTTGATTATTTGCGTGATAATATGGCCTTCGATCATAGTCAAATGGTCCAACGTGGACATCATTACGCAATTGTTGATGAAGTTGATTCGATTCTTATTGATGAAGCCCGTACCCCCCTTATTATTTCTGGTCCTCTAGAAGATCGTACTGACTTCTATAACCTTATTGATACATTTATTCCTGCCTTAACTCCAGAAGACTATGAAATAGACGAAAAACAAAAAACAACGACCTTTACCGAAGTTGGTACTGAAAAAATTGAAAAAATGCTCGAACAAGCTGGGCATCTTAAAGGTGAGAGTCTTTATGACATAGAAAATGTCGCTATCGTTCATCATGTCAATAATGCTCTAAAAGCTCATAAACTGTTTGCTCGCGATAAAGATTATATTGTTCGCAATGATGAAATCGTTATTATTGACGAATTTACAGGGCGAATGATGCCTGGGCGGCGTTATTCTGAAGGACTTCATCAAGCGTTAGAAGCTAAAGAGCATGTTGCTATTCAACCAGAAAACCAGACACTTGCTTCCATCACTTTCCAAAATTACTTCCGTATGTATAGAAAATTATCTGGCATGACTGGAACTGCAACAACAGAAGCCGAAGAATTCAGAAATATTTATGGTCTTGACGTTGTCGAAGTCCCTACAAATTTGCCAATACAACGTATTGATGAAGATGATGAGATTTATCGAACAGCAGAAGAGAAATATCGGGCAATTGTGCGTGATATCCGTCAAGCACACGAAAAAGAACAGCCTATTCTTGTTGGAACAACCTCTATTGAAAAATCAGAACAATTGGCAGAGCGTTTGCGAAAAGAAGGCATTACCGATTTTAGAGTCTTAAATGCTCGCTATCACGAACAAGAAGCATATATCATTGCGCAAGCAGGAGTTCCTAGAGCTCTCACCATTGCAACCAACATGGCAGGACGCGGTACGGATATACAGCTTGGTGGTAATGTTGAAATGCGCATCCGACAAGAGTTACAGGATATCCCCGAAGGTCCAGAGCGGACAGCTAAAATTGAAGAAATAAAAAAAGATGTTCAGAAGCTTAAAGAAAAAGCTTTAGCGGCTGGAGGGCTTTACGTTATCGCTACTGAACGTCATGAAAGCCGTCGTATTGATAACCAGCTTCGTGGACGTTCTGGTCGCCAAGGCGATCCTGGTCGCTCAAAATTCTTTCTCTCTCTTCAAGATGATCTTATGCGTATCTTTGGCTCTAACCGTATGGATGGTATGCTGCAAAAACTTGGATTGAAAGAAAATGAAGCTATTATCCATCCATGGATTAATAAAGCCCTTGAAAAAGCGCAAAAAAAGGTCGAAGCACGAAACTTTGAAATTCGTAAAAATCTGCTAAAATATGATGATGTCATGAATGATCAACGCAAGGTTATTTTTGAACAGCGTATGGAGGTCATGAACGCAGATGATTTATCAGAAATGATCCTTGAAATGCGCAATGAAGTCGTAGAGGATCTCGTAGAGGCTTATATTCCATCAGGAACATATTCTGAAAAATGGGATACAAAAACTCTCGAAGAAGAGCTTCAACAACTCTTTAATCTTGAGCTTCCAGTGGAAGAATGGGCAAAAGAAGATGGAATTGCCGAGGAGCAAATTCTAGAGCGTGTATCAGATGCTGTTACAAAACTTGAAAATGAGCGTACTGAACGATATTCTCCAGAAGTTATGGCTTATTTTCACAAAGCAGTATTGCTCGAAACTATTGACACGTTATGGCGTGAACATCTGGTGAGTTTAGACCATTTGCGTTCTGTTGTTGGGTTTCGTGGTTATGCGCAGCGGGATCCGCTCAATGAATATAAGACAGAATCATTTGAACTCTTTCAAAGTATGTTGAAAAATTTGCGCCGAATTGTCACTTCTAAGCTTATGCGCTTTGAAATCATTCAACACCCCACAGAACCGACCATGCCTGAGCAAACTGATGCTGCTTCTTCTGTCTTTAATGATCAAAGTCAAGAAAATGCTCCCACCTTATGGGCACGATCACAAGAAAATAGATTTGTTAATCCACAAGATCGTGACCCTAACGATATAACCACATGGGGAAAAGTTGGACGTAATGAGCGTTGTCCTTGCGGTTCAGAAAAAAAATACAAACACTGTCATGGAGCCTTTGTTTGAAAAGCAAATTATGCAAATGAATAAAAAGCGAAATTATGAGCAAGAATTGCGCACAGCTGGTTTAAGAGTAACACGTCAACGACGAGTTATTCTTGATATTTTGACTGATACAAATGATCATCCTAATGCATTTGAAATTTTTCAGCGTGCAAACAAAATAGATTCGAATATTTCACTCTCAACTGTTTATCGAACCATGAAAATATTAGAAGGAAATGGAACAATTCATCGCCATAGCTTTAGTGGTGGTCCATCTCGTTTTGAGCAAGCAGATGGGCAACATCATGATCATCTCATTGATATAGAAACAGGACAAGTTATCGAGTTTCATTCTGATGTTATTGAAAAGCTGCAAGAGGAAATTGCAAAATCCCTTGGCTATGATATTATTCATCACCGCCTTGAACTTTACGGAAAAAAAAACTCTTAAAAAAGTAATCATATATCATTAGATAAAATACCTCAGGCAAATCAAATTTTATAAAAATTTACCTTTAAAATATAATAGTTTTCATTGGCAAAAAAAAAGAATTGCTTTATTACCCCTCTTTGTATGATGCTATACGGTAATTCATTGCCAATATTATAACAAAAAATCATTGCAACAAAATATTATAAAAATTGTATTATGAAAAATTAGGCCAATATTATCATGGTTTCTTTGCCACAAGATCGTATGAGACAGCTTGAAAAACGCTTTGAAATAATTGAAAGCCAAATGACGACGAATCCAAATGCTGAAACATATGTCAAATTAGCTTCTGAATATGCAGAACTACAACCCGTTATTACCTCTATACGCGCATTAAATGCTCTTTACGAAGAGATTACAGAATTAGAAACGATTATCAACGATAAACAAACAGATATAGAGATGCGTAATCTTGCTCAAGAAGAGCTACCATCGTTATATAAAAAAGTGGAGCAATTTGAAAAAGAACTCCAAATTCTGTTATTGCCTAAAGATGTTGCTGATGAAAAAAACGCTATTGTTGAAATTCGAGCAGGAACGGGTGGCTCAGAAGCAGCACTTTTTTCCGGTGATCTTTTCCGCATGTATGAACGTTATGCCCATGCTCACCATTGGAAAGTAGAAGTTATTTCACTTAGTGAGGGGGAAGTTGGCGGATATAAAGAGATTATTGCTACCATTTCAGGAAAAGGTGTCTTTTCTAAATTGAAATATGAATCGGGGGTTCATCGTGTGCAACGCATCCCTGAAACAGAGACAGGTGGGCGTATCCATACATCTGCTGCTACCGTTGCTGTGCTTCCAGAAGCTGAAGATATTGATATTGATATTCGTCCTGAAGATATTCGTATCGACACAATGCGTGCATCCGGAGCAGGAGGACAGCATGTTAATACAACGGATTCAGCTGTTCGTATCACGCATATTCCAACAGGAATTATGGTCGTACAAGCAGAAAAATCACAACATCAGAACCGAGCACGAGCCCTTCAAATTTTACGGGCACGCTTATTCGATATCGAACGACAAAAAGCGGAAAGTGAACGTTCAGCTTCTCGTAAAAGCCAAGTTGGTTCTGGTGATCGCTCAGAACGTATTCGTACCTATAATTTTCCACAAGGACGTGTCACGGATCACCGTATTAATTTAACCTTGTATAAGCTTGATCGCATTCTAGAGGGAGATCTTGATGAGCTTCTTCATGCACTCATCTCAGATCATCAAACAACACTGCTAATGGAAATGGATAATAATTGAGCAAATATTCTTTCAAGAATGTTATCCAACAAATGCAAGAAAAATTGCGCACGAAAGGGATTGCTGAAGCCGATCTCGATGCGAAAATACTCGTTGAATGGATAACAGGAATAAATGCTGCTGAAAGAATTTCTAAACCAGATATGCATCTATCTTCTGAGCATATTATACAAATAGAACAGGCTTTACAACGGCGTATTGCAGGCGAACCCGTTTACCGTATTATAGGAGCACGAGAATTTTATGGTATATCTTTTACATTGTCTCAAGAGACGTTAGAACCTCGTCCTGATACAGAAACGCTGATAGATCTTGTTCTCCCTTTTCTCCAAAAACAGGTCGAAAATTCGAGAAGAACAACATTCCTTGATATGGGAACAGGAAGTGGCGCCATTGCTATTGCACTCCTTAAACAAATTCCCCAATCCTATGCGGTGGCAGTCGATATTTCTGAAGATGCCCTTAAAACAGCGAAAAAAAATGCAAAAAATGCTGAAGTAGCACACCGCTTCACACCTCTTCTTAGCGACTGGTTTGATTCTGTCACAGATCGCTTTGATTTTATTGTTTCCAATCCACCTTATATTCCCGCAAAAGATATCAAAAAACTTGCAAAAGAAGTGCGCTTACATGACCCATTGCGCGCTCTGATAGGAGGGGAAGATGGACTTGATTTTTATCGAAAACTCGCCCATGAAGCAGCCAATTACTTAAAAGAAAACGGCTATGTCGCTGTTGAAATTGGTTTCTCTCAAGAAAATGAAGCCTGCAATTTGTTTGAAAAAAATGGTTTTCAATGTTTAGAAGTGCGCAAAGATCTAAGTGGAATACCCCGCGCACTTCTATTTGCATGCAAACATTAAAATTCCCAATCATCATCCGTAGTAGCAACAGCCTTGCCAATGACATAAGAAGAACCTGCTCCTGAAAAAAAGTCATGATTTTCGTCAGAGTTTGGTGATAAAGCTGCCAAAATAGCGGGATTAACACGACAAACCTCAGGGGGGAAAAGAGCTTCAAAACCTAAATTCATTAAAGCCTTGTTAGCATTATAATGAAGAAAAATTTTAACATCTTCTGTCAATCCAAGCGCATCATAAAGATCTTCAGTATATTTGCACTCGATGTTATAAAGATCAAAGAGCAGGTTAAAAGCAAAATCTTTAATTTCTTGTCTTTTGGCTTCATCAAGCTTTGCAAAGCCCAACTGGAATTTATAACCTATATAATAACCATGGACTGCTTCATCACGAATGATTAGTCGAATGAGGTCTGCTGTATTGGTCAACTTAGCGCGACTGGCCCAATACATAGGCAAATAAAAACCAGAATAAAATAAAAAGCTTTCCAGCAAAGTCGAAGCAATTTTTTTCTTAAGTGGATCATTTGCTTCATAACGCTCAAGTACTAATCTAGCCTTTTTCTGCAAATGAATATTTTCTTCTGACCATCTAAACGCATCATCAACTTCTACCGTCGAACAAAGGGTTGAAAAAATAGAGGAATAAGAACGTGCATGAACAGCTTCCATAAAAGCAATATTCGTCAAAACTGCCTCCTCATGCTCTGTTATCGCATCAGCCAGAAGCGAAATGGCTCCTACAGTGTTTTGAATTGTATCGAGAAGCGTTAGTCCTGTAAAAACACGAATCGTTAGCTTGCGTTCTTCATCCGTTAAGCTTGACCATGAAGGAATGTCATTGGAAAGTGGAACCTTCTCAGGTAACCAAAAATTCCCAGTTAAGCGGTTCCATACTTCAAGATCTTTCTCATCATGTAATCTATTCCAATTAACAGCGCACACAACAGGATTTTTGGTTGTAATCTTTGTCATATGATGATCTCCTATAAACTGCACGAAACACAGCCATCAACTTCTGTTCCACTTAATGCTACTTGCCGTAATCGTACATAGTAAATACTCTTGATACCCTTTTTCCAAGCATAAATTTGTGCGCGGTTAATATCACGTGTCGTCGCTGTATCAGGAAAAAATAATGTTAATGAAAGACCTTGATCAACATGCTGTGTTGCAGCAGCATAGGTATCTATAATTTTTTCAGGACCAATCTCATAAGCATCTTGGTAAAAATTCAAATTCGTATTATCCATATAAGGAGCAGGATAATAAACGCGCCCAATTTTTCCCTCTTTGCGAATTTCAATTTTTGAAGCAATTGGATGAATGGAAGAAGTGGCATGATTAATATAGGAAATAGATCCCGTAGGTGGAACTGCCTGCAAATTGCGGTTATAAAGCCCATACTCAATAACTAATTTTTTGAGTTCCTGCCAATCCTTTTGATCTGGAATAACAATATTATTCCGTGCAAAAAGCTCTTGCACAAGTGGAAATTGCGGTTTCCATTCTTTTTCAATATATTTTTCAAAAAAACGTCCATCTGCATAAGCTGATTTTTCAAACCCCGCAAACATTTCTTGACGTTCGTGCGCAATTAAATTGGAAGCCCGTATGGCGTGATATGTCACAATATAAAAATAGATATTGGTAAAATCAATCGCTTCTGGAGACCCATAATAGATCTGCTCACGCGCTAGAAACCCATGCAAATTCATTTGTCCCAAACCAATCGCATGACTTTCAGCATTGCCTTTCGCAATGGAAGGCACACAAGCAATATTGCTCATATCCGAAACAGCAGTCAGAGCACGAACAGCAGATTCCACGGTCTGTCCAAAATCAGGACTTTCCATTGCTTTGGCAATATTCATGGATCCAAGATTACAGGATATATCACTTCCAATCGTGCGATAAGTTAAATCTGTCTCCAGTTCACTCGCCTCACTCACCTGCAAAATTTCTGAACATAAATTGCTCATACTTATGCGCCCAGCTATCGGATTCGATCGATTAGCAGTATCCTCAAATAAAATATAGGGATAACCCGACTCGAATTGAATTTCCGCTAATGTCTGGAAAAAAACGCGTGCACTTATTTTCTTTTTACGAATCTTTGCATTATCAACAAAAGAACGATAATGCTCCGTTAAAGAAATATCGCTAAAGGGCTTACCTGTCACACGCTCGATGTCATACGATGAGAAGAGATACATATCCTCATTATTCCGTGCAAGCTCAAAAGTAATATCAGGAATAACGACACCAAGCGAAAGCGTTTTGATTCTAACTTTTTCATCAGCATTTTCACGCTTTGTATCCAAAAACTTCATAATATCTAAATGATGAGCATGCAAATAAACAGCTCCAGCCCCCTGTCGTGCCCCAAGCTGATTGGCGTAAGAAAAAGAATCTTCCAAGAGTTTCATCACCGGTAAAACACCTGAGGACTGATTTTCTATTTGCTTAATTGGTGCCCCAGCTTCCCGCAAATTCGTTAAACAAAGCGCTACACCTCCACCACGTTTTGAAAGCTGCAAAGCCGAATTAACCGAACGACCTATCGATTCCATATTATCTTCAACACGTAGCAAAAAACACGAAACCAATTCACCTCGTTGTTTTTTCCCAGCATTTAAAAATGTCGGTGTTGCCGGTTGAAAACGTCCTGTAATAATTTCATCCACAAAACTTTCAGCAAGAGCTTTATTCCCTTGTGCCAAATATAAAGCTACAAGACAGACGCGATCTTCATAACGTTCAAGATAACGTTTCCCATCAAAAGTCTTCAGTGTATAGCTGGTATAATACTTAAATGCGCCTAAAAAGGTAGGAAAACGAAACTTAAATGCATAAGCACGTTTAAAAAGCTTTTTAATAAAAGAAAAATCATAAAGCTCAAATAAAGCTTTTTCATAATAACCTTCTTCTATTAAGTAATCTATTTTTTCCTTCAGGTTATGAAAAAAAACTGTATTTTGATTAACATGCTGAAGAAAATATTGCCGCGCAGCAAGCCGATCCATATCAAATTGAATATGACCATTTTCATCATAAAGATTAAGCATTGCATTCAACGCATGATAATCAGTAATCTGATCCGATTTCTGCGATTGTCCTATGCTAATTGTTTCCAAAATCTTTCCAATCCCTTTTTTACATAAATAACGTCTTCATCAGTTCCACGCAGCTCAAAACGATAAAGGCAAGGTACACAACATTTTTCAGCAATAATTTTACTTGCTAAATTATAATAGCGACCAAAATTACGATTCCCACCGCCAATAACACCACAAATTAATTTTCGGTTCTCAGCTTCATTAAGAAACTGGACAACGGCTTTCGGCACGGCCCCTCTTCCTTCACCATCTGCATATGTAGGAACAACCAATACATAAGGTTCACCAACCAATGCAGAAGGCTTTCTTTTATCAATTTTGAAGAGTCGTTGACCAAGCTGCGAGACAAAATGTTCTGTATTACCCGTTGCACTCGAATAATAAACAATAAGCCCCATTAAGCACAAAGACCACTAATCATATCTGGTCTAAAACCAGACCAATGATTTTCACCACAAACAACGACAGGAACCTGACGATACCCCAGAGATTGAACAAAACTGTATGCTTGTTCATCACAGGAAATATCAACAACACGATAATGAATGCCTTTTGCATCAAAAGCGCGGCGTGTAGCATCACATTGGACACAAGATGGTTTGCTATAAATAGTGATCGACATTTTCTTCAACTTTCACAATTCCAAACAATCAACCTGAAAGGTCAATCTAATAATTTTATAGGTACTCAAGAATAACAAAAAACAGAAATTGTACGCAAAACATGTGATTATTTTCAAATAATACACAGCTTCCTGAACATAACAGAATTCCTCATCAAATAACTTCAAAAACTATGATGAGAATAAGCGATTATTCTACAACTTAAATGGCAAAGCCCCCTAGTTATAAAACAATCTTTTGCTTGCATTACAATTCCCTCCTGCTGTCTAAAAAACTAATGTTCTAAACTACCGTTTTTCAAGAGCTCTGTTTGCTCTTTTACGGCAAAAATCAATTACAAAAACGAAAGGAAATCCTTCCAAAAGAGACCCTTCAGTAAAAATACTGCTATACCTTTGGCCAATAAACTCTTTACAATAATGGAAATAACTTAGATACCAAACGAAACACACTAACACCCTCTCTTGTGCTTATTTAGAATCACCAATCATTTTGATACTATATATAGTATATACTCTCTCTCTTTCGTCAAGGTGAATTCAATTATTATTTTTAATTTTCCACGATCTTCCCACTAAAATTTTCAGTACTCAAAACTATGTAATAATATAACATTTTGTTGACAAACGTTATATTATTACATAGTTTCCAAAATAATAAGCAACGATGGTAAAAAATATGGATCTGCACTTCAATAAGACAACATTAGGCTATAGGAATAGAATAGCAATAAAGAACTTTTCAGCAAAATTAAAAGCTGGTTCATTGGTTGCAATAACAGGTGATAATGGCGCTGGAAAATCGACACTGCTAAAAGCTATCGCCGGATTGATTAAACCTCTTAAAGGAAAAATTACAAAACCAAAAAAAAGCCGCATTGCTTATCTTGCTCAGCAATGTAATATAGATCAAACATTTCCAATTGATGTGAAAACGCTTGTAAAAACAGGATTGTGGTCTTTTTGTGGATTATGGAAGAATCAGCGCCCTTATGATTCTAAGATTCAAAATGCTCTTAAAATGGTTGGGCTTACAGAACTCGCACCCCGTTCGCTTGAAACATTATCAGGCGGGCAATTGCAACGCGCTCTTTTTGCACGTATCATTATACAAGATGCCAATATTATTTTACTTGATGAACCTTTCAATGGTGTAGATCATAATACCCAAAAAGACCTTCTTGCACTGATCACATACTGGCAACAGCAAGGACGCACAATTCTCACAGCACTCCATAATCCTCTCATCGTGCAAGAATTTTTCCCCCAAATGATTCAAATTGATCAACAAAACGCCTTTTATGGAGAAACAACACAGTTTTTAAACAACACCATTCATCACGTTATGCCACCTCTCACATCCAATTCTTTCCCTATTAGCGCACAAAAACAAAATCTTCCCATCAATGATCCTCTCTTTCTTACTTAGGTATAAGACGTGTATGCATTTTTTCTTGCCCCCTTTGTTGATTTCCAATTTATGCAAAACGCCCTTATCGGTTCTATTTTTCTGTCTATTAGCGCTTGTCCTGTTGGTGTGTTTTTGATGCTCCGTGGAATGAGCTTGACAGGAGATGCTATTTCTCATGCCATTCTTCCTGGTGTTGCAACTGCTTTTCTGATTTGTGGTTTTTCCCTCATATCTATGACACTTGGTGGCATCTTCGCTGGTCTTATTGTTGCTTTAGCAACCATTTTGATTTCACGAAACAGCTTTCAGAAAGAAGATGCATCCATGACCGTCTTTTATCTTATTGCACTCGCGGCAGGTGTTATTATTATCTCACTGAAAGACTCAACAATTGAGCTGCTTCATCTCTTATTCGGATCGGTTCTTGCACTTGATGCACAAGCCCTTTGGTTAATCGCTACTATAATGCTGATTACACTATGCAGCCTTTGTATTTTTTGGCGTGCACTCGTTTTAGAAAGCTTTGACCCCCTCTTTTTTAAATCACTCTCTCCATTGAGTAAATATATTCATATTTCATTGCTTGGACTTGTGGTGTTGAATCTGGTTGGAGGCTTTCAATCACTAGGAACATTACTTTCCGTTGGTATTATGATGATTCCAGCCATTACAGCCCGTTTTTGGTTTTCACGGCTAGGCCCTATTTGCGCGCTTTCCACTCTTTTTGGAATCATTTCTAGCGTATGTGGTCTCCTGCTTTCTTTTCATCTTTCACTTCCCTCCGGCCCTGCTATCATCATTGCCGCAGGATTTATTTATCTCGTTTCCTGTTTGATAAGTCCACGTGGCTTTATTGTAACATGGTTTCCCCACCTCTTTTATACCTCCTCACTTTAAGGAAAAAAATGTGCCTAAGTTTGCTCAAAAATTTGTTCTTCTTGGAGCCTTATTGCTTGCCCTTTCTCCATTTTCTGCTTCTGCATACAATAAAATCAAAGTTGTTGCGAGCTTTTCTATTCTCGCAGATCTCGTAAAAAATGTAGGAGACCACCATATCTCTATGACTACTTTTGTAGGTCCAAATGCGAATACCCACACTTATGAACCTACCCCCCATGATGCTCAAGCGCTTAGAAATGCTCAAATTATTTTCATCAACGGGCTTCATTTAGAAGGATTCATTGATCGCCTCATTACAGCAAGCGGTACAAAAGCACTTCTTGTCGAAGTTAGCGCTAACATTCCCTCTCTCAAAATGAAAAATCAAGAACATAATGCCCATCACCACCATAGCGTTATTGATCCACACGCTTGGCAAACAATTCCCAATGCCAAAATCTATGTGAAAAATATCGCTGCTGCTTTTTGTAAAATCGATCCACAATCCTGCACCAGCTACAAAAAAAATGCCGAAACCTACATCCAAAAACTTAAAATAGCACAAGATACCCTGAAAACAAAAATTGCTACCATTCCTAAAGATAAACGTATCATTATCACATCTCATGATGCCTTTGGCTATTTTGCCAAGGAATATGGTTTTACTATCCTTGCCCCTCAAAGTGCTTCAACAGAAACTGAAGCAACCGCAGCCGATGTTGCTAAACTTATAAAACAAATTAAAGCGAATAAAGCAACTGCCCTATTCGTTGAAAATATCTCTAATCCCCGTCTCATAAAACAGATTGCAAAAGAAACAGGTTTAACAATTGGTGGAACACTTTATTCTGATGCATTGTCAAACAAAAATGGCCCTGCTGCAACTTATCTCGATATGATGGAACATAATGTGAATACCATCATTGACGCTATCACAAAACATTAAAATCTTCTATAAAAGAGATAAAAAAGAGTTCATAAAATCGTAGGTCTATGATTATGTTACTAATGATGCTCCAACAGCTATAATTGATAACATTGATATGAAATAAAGTTACTTTTACAGAGAAATTTATACTCTATAGATTCTAAGATAGATAAAGTAAGTGGATTTATTGCCTCATGGTGCCCAAACTGTCAGCAATAGCATTCTATTTTTCAATGCTTCTTTTACAATAACTCTCGACACTTGAAACGATTCATAAGAAGAATTTGGTGTCTTTTTCTTAAAGTATTTTTATCTATCCAACTTCATTTATAACATGCAAGTAGAATTAGTGTATGAATACAAACCACTTGAAGAAAAAATGCCTCTTATGAAGAGTCTCAACACAATAATTGTTGCAATGTTGGAGACTGAAAGAGAGTATGATGATGGCCCCAGCTTGCATTTTTATAAGCATAAAGATGGCGATACACAATGGATTTTATGTTATACTACTTATAAACGACTGCGTGAACAAATAGTTGGAACAACCTTGCAAGATATTTTTTAAAAAAAGTGCGTAAATTGGCAACCCAATAGCCTTCTGTTTAGGTATTCTGTTTTGTATGAGAGATGCAATTCTATTCAAAGAACGTAAAAAAATGTGTTCGGCAATGCTTAATCGCCATTATGTAAGAGACACTGGCTCAGATGTTTTTGAAAATTGCAATACTAAATTAAAAGATGATGCTAAAGACAGAATCTATTTTTTATCTTGATGCTTTCATATTTCCCCCTAAATTAAGCTGTCTCCTCATTTTAAAAATTACACAAGCAGATAAGCTTATTCTACTCTGGCATACAAAACTGAATACAGCACTGAACCGTCTTCATATTTGTCTCAAACATACTGCTGTATAAAGTTTAGGTTGATTTATAAGCAACAAAAAAGCACGCGCTTTATAAGAAAGTAATATCATAAAACCATTAATAGACTGGCAATATATTGAAAAAAATATACCAGCTTTTATAAAATGCTTTTTAAAACAATAATATAACTGTCTTGGTCTCTGCTGATTCTTATAGGTGCTTGCATCGATCCCTTATGTTATATTCATAAAGATCTGTTTGAGGATGATCTATAGGCAATTTTTAACTCAAGAATATAGAAAAGATCGATGAGATGTTACAGATGTGTTTCATCTGCTTTTATCGTTAAAAGTAATGAAAATTCTAAAACAAGTACGCCTTCTATCTCTCAGTGATTTTTTTGCAACTTATCAGATACCCTCGCTGAGAATTGCATAGTGATTTACATGAGAAAAAATAAAGCGCGCTTAGGTTTCTCTCTAATTTATGTGATTGATAGAAAAAACAAATGCTTCTTATAGGAGCTCTGAAACCATTTTAGATCATATGGCCAGCGGTAAAATAGAACGCGCCTATTCTTGTACAGACTATTTAAAACAACGTCGTATTTTGTGGATCAAATAGACTTCTTATGTTAGGGGTCGAAGCTAAGATATGGGGCGTATCCTCCCTTATCTGTGACTCATTTTTTTCTCTATTCCTCTCATTTGCTTTTTAAAGATAAATAAATCATTATATCAAAAAACATATGATAATATATTGTTTTTTATAATAAAATTATAAATGAGTAAAAATATGGTTAATAAAGATTTATTTTATATTGATATTTTTTTATAATGAAAGTGATATTCTTCTTACAGACCGTGAAAATGCAAAATTTCTTCATATAAATGTTTTGACATTCTCAGCGCCATGGGACAATGGATCATTACCAAAACTGTTAAAATTTTGTTTTTAATCCCATCGGTTACAACCTAAGTTTGTAAATGTAATCGAGAAAGTCAAAACACAACATTATCGTGACGCAGCATAAAAGAGAGTCGTATCACATCAAGTAATGCTTACTTATTATTTGTGCGCTTTCCTGTGTTTTTATTAAAAGTATGAAAACTCTGATGAGCAACTGTGAAACTTAGTTTTTGACCATAGTCTTGTGTCAAGCGTTCTTTTATTTCAATCGTAAAGATGATACCATTCCAACGCGTTAAAACATGGCAACCTGTTCCAATAAGCTTGATAAGCTCAATTTTTGTGTGAAAGACAGGGCCTTTATCTGGATGTTCGCCCAATAAGATTATTTCAGGTCTGAATGCTAAAAGATCAGTTTCTTCGCCATAAGAAAATGAATGCCCTAAATGTTGTTCTAAGACATGGCGATCAAGAAAATTCATAGGAGGAGAACCAATAAAATCAGCAACAAATGTTGTTGCTGGAGTATCGTAAATTTCCATTGGTGTTCCAATTTGCTCGATAGCTCCTTTATTCAAAACGACTATTCTATCAGCTAATGTCATAGCTTCTAGTTGATCATGGGTAACATAGAGGCTCGTTGTTCCTAATGAACGCTGTAGTGTTTTTATTTCAATACACATTTGCGCCCGTAATTTTGCATCAAGATTTGAAAGAGGTTCATCAAAGAGAAAAACACGGGGTTGACGTACAATCACACGCCCCATTGCAACACGCTGACGTTGTCCTCCTGATAATTGTCGTGGTTTACGATCAAGAAATGGTTCTATCTCCAAAAGCTTTGCAGCATGTGCGATACGTTTTTTAATTTCTTCTTTAGGAGTTTTACGATTTTTAAGACCATATTCTAAGTTTCCACGAACTGTCATATGGGGATAAAGGGCATAATTTTGAAAAACCATAGCGATATCACGATCAGCTGGTTCACGATCATTGATACATTCGTTATCAATGCATAATTCACCTGAAGTAACTTGTTCAAGTCCTGCTATAATACGTAATAAGGTCGATTTTCCACACCCTGAAGGACCGACAAGAACAAGAAGTTCTTTATCGGCAACAGTTAAGTTTAAATCATCAATGACCAGAATGCCGTTGTCATACTGTTTTTTTATATTTGATAACTGGATTATGGCCACAATTACTTCTCCGTTTCAATAAGGCCTTTGATAAAAAGCCGCTGCATGAAGATAACAACAAGAACAGGGGGAACCATGGCAACAACCGATACTGCCATGAGTATATTCCATTGAGGATCATGTTGAAGTGATTCGACAATAAGCTGTTTTAAAATAATAAGGATCGTTTGATGATTTTGATCCGTTGTGATGATAAGAGGCCAGAGATATTGTATCCATCCATAAATGAACATAATGATAAATAAAGCAGCGATATTGCTTTTACTAAGAGGAAGAAGAATATCCTTAAAAAATTTAACTGGACCTGCACCATCAACACGTGCCGCCTCTAAGAGTTCATCTGGAACAGTCAAAAAAAACTGGCGAAATAAAAATGTAGCGGTTGCAGATGCAATAAGTGGAATAATCATCCCACTATAGGTGTTGACCATCCCCAATTTTGCAACAATCTCATAGGTTGGAAGAATACGAACTTCGACAGGGAGCATCAATGTAATAAAAATAAGAACAAAAGCAGTTTTTCGGAAGGGAAAGCGCATGTAAATAATTGCATAAGCAGACAAAAGTGAAATAATAATTTTTCCAATACTAATCCCAAGAGCCATAATGAATGAATTCATTAAGAGTGGCCAAAGGTTAGGCAAACCCAGCTGTGCAAGGCCATCACCAAAGATTGTTTTATAATTTTCCAGAGCATATTTCCCGGGCAAAAGAGGAAGTGTTCCTGAGTTAAATGCTGCTGAACTATGAGTTGATGCAATGATAGCAACATAAACTGGAAAGCAAATAATGATAATACCAACAATGAGAGTAATATGGGTTAGAAATTTCAAAACAGGGCGATTTTCAACCATAATTTGTTTCCTAATATTGTACACGGCGCTCAATCCAGCGAAACTGGATAAACGTTAAGACAATAACCATCAACATCAATATTGTTGATTGTGCTGCTGATGCACCGATTATTTGATTTCTAAAGCCATCGTCATATACTTTATAGACGAGGATGCTCGTTGTACGCGCTGGACCTCCAGAAGTTGTATTATCAATAATACCAAAAGTATCAAACATAACATAATTGACATTGACAATGAGAAGGAAAAACGTCGTTGGTGAAATTTGCGGGAAAACCACTGTCCAAAATCGTTTAAAGGGACCAGCACCATCAATGGCGGCTGCTTCTATTTGAGAACGCGGAACAGACTGAAGACCTGTAAGAAAAAAGAGAAAATTGTAAGAAATTTGTTTCCAAGTAGCCGCAATGACAATAAGAATCATTGCTTGAGTACCATTAATACGATAATTCCATAGCACCCCTATTTTCTCGAGAAGAAAAGGGATAATTCCGATGGTGGGATGAAAGATAAACAGCCACAATATACCTGCCAATACTGGAGCAACAGCATAGGGCCAGAGCAAAAGCATTGTATAAGCCTTTTTTGCACGGATGACACGATCAACACAGATAGCTAAGAGAAGTGATATTGTCATTGAAGCGACAGTAACTGAGATGGAAAATACTGCGGTTGTAAGAAGCGATTGCCGATAAGTAGAATCAGAAAGAACAGTTAGATAATTCTCAAAACCAATAAAGGTTGTTGTAAAGCCAAAAGGGTCTTCACGCTCAAAAGATGATTTTATTGCTTGAGCAGCAGGCCAAAAGAAAAACAAAAAAGTCACAAGAAGCTGAGGAAAAAGCAGTCCGTAAGAAAGTAGACTATTTTTAAAATATGCATGTTTTTCTTGCATTCGTAGGGCTCTTTAAATGTAGAGACTTTAAAAAGATAAACAAAAAGGACTCAACCGTTTTTGTTGAGTCTTTAATGTTTAACAATAAAACGAAATTAATGATTAGATCTTTCAAATTCACGCAAGAGTTTATTTCCACGTTCAACGGTCTCATCTAAACCATCTTTCGGCGTTTTTGAACCACTAAGAACAGCTTCCAACTCTTGATCAAGAATGGCACGAATTTGTGGTAAATTACCAAATCTTATCCCTTTTGAGTTAACTGTTGGTGGATTAAGATTAATCTGTTTTATAGCTATATCCGCACCTGGCGTTTTTTCATAGAAATGTTGTTTTTTGCTCAATTCATAAGTTGCTTTTGTAGTTGGAAGATAACCTGTTTCCTGATGCCATTTTGCTTGATTTTCTGTTTTTGAAAGAAATTTAAGAAAAGCGGCTGCCCCTGCATATTCCTTTGGAGTATGGCCCTTAAACGCCCAAATAGAAGCTCCCCCAATAACTGAATTTTGTGGTGTTCCTTCTGTATCCTTATAGTACGGTAGCATACCAACCCCCACATTAAACTGAGCTTCAGAAACAATTCCAGCATGTGATCCTGAAGATTGCATAAAAATTGCACAATTTTGTGCCATAAACATTGGTGTTGAATCTAATGCACCTGCTGGACCACCATAACGGAAAATACCTTGATCAGACCACTTTTTCAGGTCAGTCCACATACGCACTTGTAAAGGTCCATTAAATGTAAGTTCTGAATCAAGTCCTTTAAAGCCATTTTCCTTCGTTCCAAAAGGAACATTATGCAACGCTGAAAAATTTTCTATACCAATCCATTGAGCGGCATAAGCCATTGTAAAACCACAAGTTGCCGCTTTAGTCTCAAG
Organism: Bartonella sp. AD24XZML; assembly: GCF_042196485.1. Lineage (NCBI taxonomy): Bacteria > Pseudomonadati > Pseudomonadota > Alphaproteobacteria > Hyphomicrobiales > Bartonellaceae > Bartonella > Bartonella sp. AD24XZML. The sequence goes on from NZ_JBHIQH010000084.1 coordinate 84,452, forward strand.
AATTTTCTTGGAAAAGTTTTCTATATCTTGCCACGTTCTAGGAGGCTGTTCTGGATCAAGCCCTGCTTTTTTAAAGATATCTTTGTTATAATAAAGGATGGGTGTTGAAATATTAAATGGCATGGAGACGATACGTCCCTGTTCATCCGAGTAATAACCACTAATAGCAGGAAAATAATCTGTAGGATCAAATTCTTGTTTTGTATCAGCCATAAGTTGATAAAATGGGTAGATTGCGCCTTTTGCAGCCATCATAGTTCCAGTACCAACGTCATAAATTTGAGCAAGTACTGGCTGTTTCTTTCCACGAAATGCTGCAATGAGTGAAATCAATCCCTCTTCATATTCACCGCGAAATGAAGAAACAACTTTATACTCAGATTGACTTGCATTAAAATCGTTAATGAGACTTTCAGTTTGCTTTCCTAATTCACCACTCATAGAATGCCAAAAGCTGATTTTTGTCTGTGCAAAACTTTCTGTCATCCCCGCTGTGGACATTATGATAGCAACCGTGGCCGCTATGGAAAGATAAAAACGACTCATGCTTCACCCTTTCTGAAGTGATGGAATACAAACTACCCCTAAATTTATAGTATTACACATGAACATGCTATGACAGTTTTATTTCAGAAACATATTCCCTCATTTAAACAGGAACCACCTAAAGGTCAAATGAATTTGTTTAAATTTATTTATTTTCTTTTATAAGCTTTCTTATATATTCACGAAATACGCGTTTGTAACTATCTGAAAAAAGTGAGATGGCTTAAATAAGCAAAGTCACTTGGTAAAAAGATATGGATCGTAAATATCATTCAATGACTATTTTAATATCTGGATTTACTTTTTTAAAAAGAATTGTTTATTCTTTTATTATTTGTCTTATAACTTTAACACGATGTTGCTACTGAATTTAAAGAAGAGACAAACAGAATTTTTTTTAAATTAAGAAAATCATTTTGAAGCGCTTAATAGTCTCTTTCCCTGTAACAAGATCACACCCCTCACACAAAACAAAATAACACTGTATGACCAATTTCCATGCTGTTAAAAAATCTTTCAATACATCTACATTTCATGATAGAACCTGTAAAATAAGCCCTAAAGCCTCTCCATTAAAGTATATAAGACTTTTTGTATGCCATCATTTTTACACTTCATAAAAGTGCAAAACGACATCATCATATGAGACCCTAATGCTTAAATAAGCCTTGCATTTGAAATACGTTAAATGAATATTTTTATTCTTTTCTCAATCATTTTTTATCCACACACCAACCCTACTTGTAATGTTCAAACGAATGATTTTGATTGATTCATTGTAAAAATATTTGAAATAAGAGAATCTTACGTATTAAGGTCTCTTACTCACATGAGTGAAATATTAATTATCATTATAAATCAATGTATTATTGTTATATATTAGATAATTTTTTTTCTTTCATTACGCTAACTTTATGAAGATATATAGTTCCTTTTGTGTTGATGTATTTTTACCTTTGTGCACACAATTGCAATGCGAGATCAGGTTGATCTGTCGTAATATAATGTACAGCCATATCAAGCCAATATGATAACCGAGCTTTTCCATTAATTGTCCATACCCCTACAGTAAAACCAGCCTCAAGAGCTGATTCAATAAAGTTCTGTGAAACAATAGAACCATCTAAACTTAGATCAGAATAACCTAATTGCTTCCATTCAGAAAAATGACGGTACATATCACCTTCAAAATTATCAACACATGGACCAGATGGTATTCCTGCTTCAATAAAAGGACGAAGGATAAAAGGATCAAAACTAATTGCAGAAACCCGTTCTAATAAATTTCGGCTTTTTATTAGTGCAAGCGCTTTTTGGGATAATATTATTTCACGCTCCACTTCACCACATGTTTTGATTTCAAGATGCAATGCAACATTCGTTGGTGCTAAAAGATCAAGCACTTCTTCTAATAAGGGAGGTGCTTCTTGGCTTCCTTTTACGCAGAGTTGTTTGCGTGTTTCATTATCAATGTCGTGAATATACCCCTTTTTTCCAACCAATTGGTCTAGACGGAAGTCGTGAAAGACAACCACTTCACCGCTTTTTAGCAAATGAACGTCGCATTCAACTTCATCAACACCTAACGCTATAGCGTTATTAAATGCCGAAAGGGTATTTTCAGGATAAAGATGAGCTCCTCCACGGTGTGCAACAATTTTTTTCTCAGACATGCAAAATCCCACACTTCTCAATTTTAAACGATATTGACGTACAGATTGTCAGATAAAGGCTTATATCATATGAAAATACACAATCATTTTTAAATGATTTTTTCTACACTTTTCGAATATCAAACCCTCAGTCATATTTTATTCTTAAAAGACTTATCCTTCATTTTAATTATTCCCATTCAATAGTACTAGGAGGCTTTGAGGTTACATCATATACAACACGATTAATCCCTCTAACTTCGTTAATAATACGTGCTGCTGTCTTACTTAAAAACGCCATATCATAAGGATAAAAATCAGCAGTCATTCCATCTACAGATGTGACGGCGCGAAGAGCACAAACAAATTCATAAGTGCGACCATCCCCCATCACGCCAACAGTTTGAACAGGAAGAAGAACAGCAAAAGCTTGCCAAATTTCGTCATAAAGACCAGCTTTATGGATTTCCTCAAGGTAGATAGCATCTGCTTCACGTAAAATTTCTAATTTTTCACGGGTCACAGTACCTGGACAGCGAATTGCAAGACCGGGACCTGGAAAAGGATGGCGACCAATAAACTGCTCCGGTAGCCCTAACTCTCGCCCTAGCAAGCGAACCTCATCCTTAAAGAGCTCACGCAACGGTTCTACAAGTTTCATATTCATCTGTTCTGGTAGCCCCCCCACATTATGATGGCTTTTAATGGTTACCGTTTCACCAATAGCAGACACACTCTCAATAACATCTGGATAAAGTGTTCCTTGTGCTAAAAACTCTGCACCTCCTATTTTTTTAGTTTCTTCTTCGAAAACTTCAATAAAAAGGCGACCAATCGTTTTGCGCTTTTTTTCTGGATCTGTCTCACCTTCTAAAGCATTAAGAAATATATCGGCAGCATTAACGTGAATAAGCTCTATATTATAATGATCACGAAAGAGCGTGAGAACTTCTTCAGCTTCATTCTTGCGCATCAGCCCATGGTCTACCAAAATGCATGTCAGTTGATCTCCTATGGCTTCATGAAGGAGTACCGCTACAACAGATGAATCCACTCCCCCTGAAAGACCACAAATCACACGACTTTTCCCAACTTTTTGTCGTATCGTAGCAATTGCCTGCTCACGATAAGAAGCCATTGACCAATTGCCTTTAATAGCAGAGATCTTATGAACAAAATTTTGCAAAAGTTTTGTACCATCCGGTGTATGGATAACTTCAGGATGAAACTGTACCGCATAAAAATATCTTTTCTCATCAGCAATAGCCGCATAGGGAGCTCCTTTTGAGGTTCCTATGACACGAAAACCTTCTGGTAAAGCTGCCACACGGTCACCATGGCTCATCCATACTTGATAACGAGAACCTTTTTCCCACACTCCATCAAAAAGGGCACTCTCTTCTTGAACTTCCAAAAAAGCACGCCCAAATTCACGCTCATGTCCAGCTTCAACCTTTCCTCCAAGCTGAACACACATGACTTGTTCACCATAGCAAATACCCAAAATCGGAACACCCGCCTCAAAAATTTCCATTGGAGCACGCGGAGAGCCCTCATCAATAACGGAATAAGGACTCCCTGATAAAATAATAGCTTTAGGATCTATGCGGCGCACAGCTTCTAAAGCCAATTGAAAAGGAGTAATTTCACAATACACTCCCATTGCTCGTACCCGTCGTGCAATAAGTTGTGTAACTTGTGAACCAAAGTCAATAATAAGAACAGTGTCTGGATGTGATATGCTCATAGAAAACCAATCAACAATTGTAAAAGAAAACTCATGAGAGTTATGATTCAATCTTTCTCTTTTCACAAGCCTGTTTTCTTAAGAAAAAGATTATTCTCGTAAAGTTTATGATAAAAAGTGTAAGAATATGGATCAATGTTTTTTTTGCAACACAGATAAAAAGAACCCATCTGTTTGTGTTGTGGCCGGCGACAAAGTAAGTCCATAATTTGAAAAAACTGGTTGCACAGGAGAAAAACTAAAATGTTTCTGCCAAAGCGCTGGCATATCTATTGGAGAAAAATGAGAATGTTGTTGAAGGAAATGGGAAATTTGTTCCTCATTTTCATCTGTAAAAAGAGAACAGGTAATATAGATTAGGCGCCCATTTGGCTTAAGATAAGCTATCGCTTCATTCAAAATATCCCTCTGTTCTGTTTGGCGTTGTTTCACCTGTTCTAATGTTAAACGCCATTTCGCATCTGGACGACGGCGCCATGTTCCTGTCCCACTACATGGTGCATCTAGTAGAACTCTATCCATCTTGCCTATTAATGGCTTCAATTCTTCTTTTTGTGCTCGTGTTTGTACATTACGAACACCAGCGCGTCGAAGACGATCAAAAATAGGAGCTAAGCGCGCTTTATCGGAATCATAAGCATAAATTTGCCCACAATTGTTCATATCGGAAGCTAAAGCTAATGTTTTGCCCCCAGCACCTGCACAATAATCTAATACCTGCATGCTCTCTTGCGCTTCCACAAGGTGAGCAACAATTTGAGATCCTAAATCCTGCATTTCAAAGTGTCCTTTTTGAAAAGCTGGTTCCACTTGAACATTGGGATGACGATTAAACTTTTCAATCGGTGCAATTCTTAAAGCTTGCCCAAACCATGGAAAAGATTTAAGTTTGGTTTTTGCTAATTCTTTCAGCACCTTTTCTGGTGTTGCCTTTAGGTTATTTACCCGTAGGTCTAAAGAAGGACGCGTTGCTAACGCAGCCGCTTCAGTGATCCAATTATCACCAAATAAAGGACGCAGATGCGCTTGACACCATTGCGGAATATCACCACGAATATAGTCTGGAGCATCCACTAATTGCTGACCTTGCCACGATTTACGCTGTTTAGCCCCTAATAACTGCGGTGCAAACCGATCTTCTGCCAATTCACCGTCAATTTGCTCCAGCGTCATTTTTTCAGAATCTAATAAGGCACCAAAAACGATATCTCGGATATCATCACTCTCCATACGCCATTGTAAAGAATAACGTCGTCTTAAAACATCATAAACGATTGTACCAATAGCTGCACGATCACCTGCTCCAGCAAAGCGATGAGAAAGACCCCAATCCTTTAAAGCTTCTCCTACTGGGCGATGCTTCACTTCTATCTCTGTGAGAACATCTATTGCTGCTTGCAAACGCCCACCTAATCGCATTCATTTCTCCCATTAAAATAATAAAATTTTAAATCATCTAAAAAAATAATATTATCGCCTTCTTGCCAATGAAACCTTCTCAAAGCCATAAAAAATTTACATTCAATATTAAAATGATCTGATCATACTTTTTTATAAGATCCAATTTAGAGTATTTAAATTTTTCCTTTCATCTTCTGCCCATTCGCTTTTTATCCTTCTACCTCTTATGCTAAAAGATACGTAGCCATCCATAAAGAACTTATTTCCGCCATGCATTACGAAAAAACCAAACTCTTTAATTTATTTGCGTAAAATAAAATTTACGAGGATTGTCTGAACAATAGAAAAAAATCAAATATCTCCCATCTTTATATGGCTATCCTTCTGAAAAAATAGAAAAAATCTTCTCATAAAATTAAACAAGTTCATCTTACGTTCAACAAAAAATTAACTTTTTAGAAAATGCTTGGAACCACTATTTGGCATGACCGTTTTTACTCTAATGGCAACTGCCAGACAATTTTAAAGGAGAAAATAATGACTTATAATAATGGAAAAACAACTTCGTCTAAAAGCCGTCATAATACAATGCCCTCAAACAACGGAAAGAAATCCGTCCAAAGTGATCAGACAAACACTCGCCAACGTGCGTCAAAGACTGGACGGAAGACAACAAAAAGTTAATTCTAATTTTATATAACTTATTTCATATAGTCTTAACAGAAAGAATTAGAGTTTTAACCTCTAATTCTTTCCTTTTTGGGATTATTACACCAAATTACAAACAGAAAAAAGCGCAGTCTCTCTTTCTTGTTCTCGGAAAATTTTATATTTATGCAATATGATATTAGGCTCTTGTATCTTTAAACTGGCCCACGATAATTTGGACTCTCTCGTGTGATAGAAACATCATGCGTATGACTTTCATGGAGTCCCGCATTCGTAATACGTACAAACGTTGCTTTTTCACGAAATTCTACGAGATCTTTTGCTCCAACATACCCCATCGAAGCACGAAGTCCACCAGCAAGCTGATGTAGAACTGATGCTATAGGACCTTTATAAGCCACCTGCCCCTCCACACCCTCAGGAACCAACTTAAGTTCATCACGAACATCATCTTGAAAATAGCGATCTGCCGATCCTCGTGCCATAGCACCAACAGATCCCATGCCGCGATAAGCTTTAAAGGATCGTCCTTGATAAAGATAAACTTCGCCAGGACTTTCTTCTGTACCCGCTAAAAGAGAGCCAATCATAGCAGCACAAGCCCCACCTGCTAAGGCTTTAGCAAAATCACCCGAAGCTTTTATCCCCCCATCAGCAATAACGGGAATGCCCGCTTTTTCAGCAACTTCTGCAGCATTCATAATAGCTGCAAGCTGAGGAACACCAACACCTGCAACAATTCGCGTTGTGCAAATAGAACCAGGACCAATTCCAACTTTTATAGCATCCGCACCACTGTCAATCAAAGCCTGTGTTGCTTGAGCAGTCGCCACATTACCAGCAATAACAGCTGGAGAAAACGTCATTTTTTTAATACGCTCAACAGTGTCTAATACACGCTGAGAATGTCCATGTGCAGTATCAATCACAAGAATATCAACGCCTGCATCAATTAATCGTTCTGCCCGCTCAAACCCATCGTTCCCTACACTACTTGCAGCTGCAACACGCAAGCGACCTTGTGAATCTTTGGCAGCATTTGGATTTAATTTTGCTTTTTCAATATCCTTAACTGTTATCAATCCGACACAGCGATTCTGTTCATCCACAACTAATAATTTTTCAATACGATGATGGTGTAAAAGATACTTTGCTTCATTGAGTTGAACATTTTCACGCACTGTGATTAAATTTTCATGCGTCATTAATTCATAAATTTTTTGTTTAGGATCCGATGCAAAACGCACATCCCTATTTGTCAAAATGCCAACAAGCCGTCCAGCAGTTTCACCTTTAGCACCATTTTCAACAACCGGAATACCGGAAATACCATGAGAGCGCATCAAAGATTTTGCTTCTTCAAGTGTTGCATCTGGTCCAATGGTGACTGGATTAACAACCATACCAGATTCAAACTTTTTTACTTGGCGAACTTCTTCTGCCTGCTCTGCAGGAGACATATTACGATGAATAACCCCAAGACCACCAGCTTGAGCCATAGCAATTGCCAAACGCGATTCTGTTACCGTATCCATTGCCGCAGAAAGCAATGGCAAATTGAGCTTAATATCCGCTGCAATGCGCGTACTGAGATCCACTTGACTAGGCATAACAAGAGAATGACCGGGTTGTAAAAGTACATCATCAAAAGTCAGTGCCAATGCACCTGTCCCCGTTTCAACAATCTTTGCCATATCAAAATTCCTTTTATAATAAAACACCGCAAGAAGCTTTAAAATACAACTGCGGTTCTCATACATGGTAGATTGGCAAAAAATTATGCCATGCTACAAACAAAATGAAAAGAAAAATAAATATTTTTTTTAAGTGTGGTTTATAAAAATTTACAATTGTGATTCAATAGGTAACCAACTTATTATTTTTGCAAATGCGCGACGCCAAAAATTGCTTTCTGGCTCATAGTCAATGCTATATTTTTTTTCATTTTCAATAAAATCCCAATAAATACGATTATTATCACCAAGACGCAGATGATAGCTCATCTCCCCTGTAGTTTCTTCAGAAAACAACAAATCTAATCTTGCTGTAATGGGAGCACATTCAAAAAGAATGCCCATTTCTGTATTTAATGATGCTGATCTTGGATCAAAATTTAAAGATCCAATAAAAGCTGTTTTACGATCAATTAAAAAAGCTTTGGCATGTAAACTTGCCTTACTCGATCGAAACAATCGTAACCCATGAGTATTGCCTTCCGCTTTTAATTCATAAAGATTAACACCACTTTTCAACAATGCCTTACGATAAGGTACATAACCACCATGCACTAATGCTACATCAGTAGCAGCTAAAGAATTTGTCAGAATTTTGACATCAACACCCTTTGAAACCAAATTACTAAAATTCTGCGTGCCAACCTTACCAGGAACAAAATAAGGTGACGTAATCTGAACCGTTTTTTGGGCATTTCCAATAACCTTTGAAAGTGCCTTCATAAGCCAATTACTTGCTTTTTTACGCAATGCTTTTTCTGGAGGGTCAGAAAGAACAACAACTTTGTCTGCTAAAAATAACCGCTTTCCTGTTTGGATAAAACAATTAAAGTTAATGTGCTCTTTGACATAATCTAAATAAACTTTTGCAACCTTGGAATCACGAAACTTTCGTAATTTATCTTTCCAATAGCTAAGATCACTTGCGCTTTTAGGAACAACCAAAGTATGAATTGGCAAAACAACAGCACTATTCCAAAAATCATCAAAGATACTTTCTACCTTTTTAACAGAAGGACCGATTAACATCAAATCTAAATCTCGAAAATGGGATTCTTTACCAGCATCAAAATAAGAATCTGCAAGATTACGTCCTCCTACAAAAGCGACCCTGCCATCAACAATAAAAGCTTTATTATGCATTCTACGTGTTACAGTAATTGCCCGTAATATAATTTCTAAACCACGGCGTAAACCACCTTTACGCGATCGCCCTGGATTAAACATTCTCACCTCAATATGAGGATGTTTATCTAGCGCAATATAAGCTGGATCACGTGCCTGAGCATTAATATCATCCAAAAGAAGCCGTACCCGAACCCCTCGATCAGCTGCCTCAACTATTTCACTTAATAATAGGCGCCCCGTTAAATCATCATCCCAAATATAATACATCAGATCAAGGCTACGCCCAGCCTCTGCAGCTCCTATTGCACGAACACAAAACGCATCCAAATTGCTGATAATGAGGGAAAGGGCATCTTTATCAATCCCCAATCCATTTTCTTTCTCAGCTAATTGACTGACGATACGATCAAGCTTAGTTTCATCTTTCTGAAGAGGTAACGCATAAGAACATTGCCCCCTAGCATTTTTCACAAAACGCCCATAGGTGTAGATTGTTAACATAGATGCAATAAAAAAAAAGAGGACAAAACCAATAACAATCTGTAAAAGAGTCAAAGAGGGCAAACTTTCTATTTTAAACTATCACATCATCAGTAATGCAAACGATAACACTAATCACTTTATCTTAATCGTATAGCAGATAAAATGCCACTTCTTGCTTAAGAGAGTATAAATTTAATATTGATGATACAAAAATTTTAGCGGTAGTATTTAAAAGTTTTTAAAAATGCTTCTCTGTTTTAATAAATGTAAACTTAACTAAAATTGTATAAATTGAAACAAATGATTAAAATAGTCACATAAAATTTATATTTGATTTAAATCAACAAAATCATCCTCTATAGATAAATTTTACAATAAATGATTGTTTTCTTCAGCTTTCCCCCACGGACTTTATCAAAATTCACTCTATTTTTTGAAACACATGCTTGTCATGAAGAGAAATTTATTATGAATTTACTTTCGTTCTTGATTTCTTATTGCTCTCAATTCTTCCATTTTTCTATAAAGTGTAGAGCGACCAATATGAAGGCGACGCGCAATCTCACTCATATGTCCTTTATAATGTTTAATCGCTTTCTCTATAATATCATGCTCCATTTCTGCAAAAGTACGTACATGCCCATCAGTATTCAAAAATTTTATCGATTCTTGCTCATTATCTTCTTGCATATTACCCTCAATGATATTGGGAACATTCATTAATGAATTTCCCATTAATTGCGGAAAATCTCGAACAGTTAATAACGGTCCTTCACTGAGTAAAATCGCACGAAATAAAAAGGTTTCAAGCTCATTTCTATTGCCAGGCCAATCATACTGCATAAGCAAGGAAAGAGCCGAGCCTGCTAAACCATGGACATGTGATCGCCCTGTTTCTGTGATAATGCGATCAATCAAACGTTGTGTGATCTCTGGAAAATCATCCCTTAATTCTCGTAAAGCAGGAACGCTAATAGACAAGTGAGAAAATTGTTCAAACAAACTATGCAAAAAAAAGTTCTCATTAACCAAGTCCTTTAAACGCGATGTTGAAATAGCGATGATCCGAAAAGGAAAAAAATCTCCTTTTGTATCCCTTTCCCTTTCTTTAAGGTAATGAGCAAACCGTTTTTGCTGTATGGGCTCAAGTCGATCAATATCACAAAGGCAAAGTGTCCCTTTTTCAAGAGAAGAAACCAATGGTAGGAATTCTTTAAACCACTGCTGATTTTCTTCTTCTGGATCAACGATGGCTGAACATTGAAAGCGAACAAAAACACCCTCCGAAAATAATCCCTCATGATGAATAATCCGAGCTAATGTCTCACGTCCTGTTCCAGCTTCTCCCTCTATCAAAAGATTCTGTAAAGAAGTTGCTGCTTGTCTCGATTGTTCTAACACTATCTGCATAGCTCTACTTTTTACGCAAAGATCAGAAAACCGTAAATGATTCTCTTTTTTTCGCCGAATATCTCGAACCTCATGCTCCAAGGCAGAAATAAGAGCAAGGATATCCAAAGTAACTCTTACGCGTAATAATGTTACTGGATGGATCCAATAATCAATAGCTCCAGCTGTTAAAGCTTTCTGGAGCAAATGCTGATTCTCTTGTTGTGCTATAACGACAATAGGAACAGAAACACCAGCAACTCTAATCATTTTAATCAAATCGCTCACACTCAAATCACTCATAACGACATCAAGGAGTGCAAGCACAATGTTTTTACGCCTGTGTAAAAGATCAATCGTACGGAGACCATTTTCTGCTTCAATGACACGATAACCAAAACCTCGCAGCATAGAAGAAAGTTCTATACGTCTTCCATAATCTTCACTCGCAACAAGAATGGGACCAACCATAATGTCAATAATCTCCTTTGAGACTACTTAGCAGCTTAATATAAAAATTGTTGTAAACCATAAGAAATATTTTACCTCTTGTGTGTCACTTACGAACTTCATCAAGCTGTCAATTAAATACAACATTAAGGCATTTTTTTCCATTTTTTTGCTTTTTCATTGATTTTTATCAAATTTTTCATATTGACTCATGGGGTAATTTAATAATGTTATAGAAACTAGAGAGCAAAATAATCTAAATAGAGTGCAATAAATGAAACATCCCTATCATATTTTATGTCTTACAATTACCGCCTTGCTGTTAAGTGCCTGTAACTTTTCGCGATATTATAACTCAAATATGCCAACTGGAATTGATGGAAAATGGGTTGATGAGAATGGTATTATTTCTTCTTTCCACAATAGTGTTTTTGAAACGCGTGCAGCAGATACAGAAGAAAAACTATCAGAAGGAGCATATAATTATCTCAATGCCCAAAATATAGAAATTGAAATACGCTCTATTCTCCGTGGAACAATTTCTAGAGTCAATTGTACAATGTCATATGACGCCACACAACTTCTCTGCACCTCACATACAGGAGCACAGTTTTTCCTTAAGCGGAAATCTTAACAAAGTACAAGGGAAGCCTCTCTTAAGAACGAGGGAGCACATACATTAAGCAGGAGGCGATATCCTTTCTCCTCCTGATAGAAAATCCTCTCTAAAATACGCAAAGAGGCTAGTATAATCTAGCGCCCCTGAGAATTTTTTAAACATTATGAAATACGTAAAATAATCATTTTCTTCCACAAAATATCAATAAAGCCACCTCACAATAAAATTGTAACTTTGTATCATTCAATCTATTTCAACCTATAACATTTTATTTGATAGGGAAGCTTAATCTAAGCAGCGCCAATGCGCAAAAGATCATGAAAATGAACAATTCCTATCGGTTTTTTATCTTCAACCACAAAAAATGCACCAATCTGATGATCATTAATAAAAGCTGTTGCTGCACCAACAAGTGTATTTGGCTTTACAACTTTAGGAGCTTTGGTCATCACCTCGTCAACATTAAATTTTGATAAATTAAAATGAATGTTACGTGCAAGATCGCCATCAGTTACAATTCCGATTAGTTCACCTTCTTGATTCACAACACCAACACAACCAAAATGTTTTTCCACCAAAACATTCATCGCTTCAGTCATAGCTGTTCCCTGCATAACCAAAGGAATATTATCACCCTCATGCATAATATCACACACGTATTTAAGGCTTGCACCAAGAGAACCACCAGGATGATATATTTTGAAATCCGTTGCGGTAAAACCACGCATTTCTAAAAGAGAAACCGCTAATGCATCTCCCATTGCCAATTGCATAATTGTTGAAGTTGTAGGGGCTAAACCATGGGGGCAAGCCTCTTCTATCTTTGGTAATAATAGCACAATATCAGCTTGCCGTCCTAACACAGAGTGCTTACTTGATGTCATCGCAATAAGGGGGATACGAAAACGCGCCGCATAACTCATAATACCACTTAACTCTTGAGTTTCACCAGACCATGATAAAGCAAGAATAACGTCATCAGAGCCAATCATACCAAGATCACCATGATTGGCTTCTGCAGCGTGCACAAAAAAGGCAGGTGTTCCAGTTGAGGCTAAGGTTGCTGCAATTTTTGTCCCTATATGACCACTTTTTCCAAGACCAGTAATGACCACATGTCCACGCGCATTTCTAATAGTTTGAACAGCCGCTTCAAAAGAAGAAGAAAGACTTTCCAGCAGAGCTTTTTCAAGAGCTTCAAGCCCCTGCTTTTCACTAGCAAGTGTTTTAAGCGCTGATGCTACTGCACCTTGCAAAGCCATATGAGAAGACGGTATTGTCATAATCAAATTCGATCAATAAAATTAAGTGAGAGATCTATATCACTTTTCAACATTAATGGTTTCCAGTAAATTTTTCAATGAAGCAGAAACGTGGCTGTGCATATCAGCGCGTGCCAAAGAAAATGCAACGTTGGCTTCAATAAAACCAGCTTTAGAACCGCAATCAAAAGTGTGCCCTTTTACTTGCAAACCCCAAAAATCTTGCTCATTTGAAAGCCGTATCATAGCATCTGTTAATTGAATTTCATTTCCTGTTCCCCGTTCTTGAGTGGAAAGAATATTAAAAATTTCTGGCTGCAAAATATAACGTCCATTGATGTACAAATTTGATGGTGCCGTTCCTTGTGCCGGTTTCTCTACCATTTTTGTGATTTCAAAACCATTTGCAATCTGTTTGCCTTTCCCAACAATACCATATTTATGTGTTTCTCTAGGATCGCATTCCTGAACTGCTATAATATTTCCCCCACCCACCTTTTCATAAAGGCTCATCATTTCAGAAAGACAGCCCTTTTTCGCCTGTATCAACATATCGGGTAATAATAAAGCAAAAGGTTCCCCTGCAACTAATTCACGCGCGCACCAAAGAGCATGCCCTAATCCCAAAGGTTGCTGTTGCCGAGTGAAAGAAGTTGACCCTGGTAATGGCTGTAAACGGTATAAGTGTGCAAGATCTTCTTTCTTTCCACATTCAGCAAGTGTCGTGTATAATTCAACTTGCGCATCAAAATAATCCTCAATGACTGCTTTGTTACGTCCAGTCACAAAAATAAAATGCTCAATACCAGCTTCCCTCGCCTCATCCACAACATATTGAATAACAGGTTTATCAACAACTGTTAACATTTCTTTAGGAATCGTTTTTGTCGCAGGAAGGAAACGCGTACCAAGACCTGCTACTGGGAATACTGCTTTCCGGATTTTACGCACACTCACCCTCCTCAATGAATTCATATAACTTTTTTGTTTTATTTATCATATGTTTTTACGAAATGGTAAAAAAGATATCTTATTGTTTTGATTATCATTATAATGGGCAATCAAAAATGTAAAAAGAGTCTGAGAATTTATTGAAAGGATTAAAACGAATTATTTATTTCAGTTTTTTCCTCTTCTTGATCATATTATCGATTAAACTAAATACAAAATAAAGTTATTGCACATCTAATAAATTGAATATTAATGGGGATTTCAAAATGCAAAAAACAGAATTGAAGACTTTCTCTTTTTTAGAGAAGTCAATAGCTTGGAGAACTCTTTTCACTGTCTCTGCCGTTATTTTTTCTGCTTTTTTTATGTTTTTTATATCCCTTTCATATGCTGATAGCGGATTTAAACACTGGATTAAAGAATTTAAAAAAATAGCTATTGCTCACAATATTACCCCTTCTACGTTTCATATGACGTTTCAAGGTGTTAATGCCATTGATCCTGAAGTTCTAAAAAGCGCCGCATACCAACCGGAATTTGTTGCTCCTTCCTGGAACTATTTCGATAATCGTGTCCATGATATTGCAATTGAGGAAGGACGGCGCCAAACTCAAAAATGGAACAAATGGCTTCTTCAAATTGAAAAACGTTTTGGTGTTGACCGCAATATTCTGCTTGCTATTTGGTCAATGGAAAGCAACTATGGGAAGGTTTTAGCCAATAAAAGTGTAATGCGTGATACCATTCGCTCTCTTGCAACTTTAGCCTATGCTGATAAAAAACGTGCAAAATATGCATATACACAGCTGATTGCTGCTATGAAAATTCTACAAAGTGGCGAAATTAAACGCTCTCAACTCACAGGATCTTGGGCCGGTGCATTGGGGCATACACAATTTATTCCAAGCAGTTATCTCACCTATGCAGTTGATATGGACCAAGATGGACGGCGTGATATCTGGAACTCTGTTCCAGATGCTCTGGCTACTGCAGCTAACCTTCTCCACAAAAATGGCTGGCAACCTAATCTTATTTGGGGAGTAGAGGTAAAAGTGCCGCAGGGGAAAAACCTTCCTGAAGGCTGGTATTCCTTTGAACAATGGAAAAAATTAGGTGTAAAACACGCAAATGGACATCCTCTTCCTACATTAGCTGAACAAGCAATATTAAAATATCCAGATGGAGCAAAAGGACCTATATTTTTAATCACAAAAAATTTCTTTGTTCTGAAACATTATAATAATGCAGATCGTTATGCGTTTGCTGTTGCCCTTCTTGCTGATCGCATTGCTGGACATCCTGGATTGGTGAACGATTGGCAAAGACCTTTTCAACCTCTCACTTTCCAAGAATGTAAAGAACTACAATCTCGCTTAAGTGCACTGGGCTATTATAAAGGGAATGTCGATGGAAAAATTGGAACAGCTTCTCGCAAAGCAATTAAAGCTTTTCAACTGCGTCACGGTCTAAAAGCAAATGGATATCCATCATCTCAAATGCTTTTGCTCCTTCGCAAACAATAATGGAGACTAAGGTTTTGTCTTCTTTTCGCCTGATATACTTGACATTATTGCTTTTTTCACTTTCTATTGTGGGGATCTTACAGCCATCCCCAAGTAAAGCAACGAACTTCTTCAAATGGTTATCACAACAAAACAAACAGACACAGCAGCCACCGCAAATTATAGAACAAAAAATAGACAAGCCGCAAAAAAAGATCGTAACACAAAAAAACATACAAAAGCTAAAAAATGAGAATGCAAAACGCATTCTTGTTGTAGGGGATTTTGCAGCCTCTGCTGTTGCCGATGCACTTAAAAAGTTTTTTATAAATAATAGCGATATCGTTATCATGAACAACACAATACCAGCTTCCGGCTTAGTTCGAACGGATTATTATTCTTGGCAAAGCAATATTTCTAAACTCATTGACCAAAATAGCCCCGATGTTATTATCATGATGATCGGTGCAAATGATAATCAACCCATCACAGACTCTCATAATATGATTAACACAGATCAGTCAGAATGGATGCGCATCTACAAACGAAGAATTATCGAAATTACTGAAAGTCTTCACGCCTCTGGAAAATCATGGATATGGATAGGTCAGCCTTCTTTTGGAAATGACCTTTTGACACAAAAAATGAAAATTTTTAATGCGCTCTATAAACAAGAAACAGAAACAGCAGGAGGGTATTTTCTCGATATCTGGAGCGGCTTTAGTGATGAAGAAGGAAATTTTTCTTTTTCAAGCTATGATATTAATGGAAAAACAACCAAATTACGCACCAATAATGGCATGCATTTCACCCCTGAAGGAAAGAAAAAACTTGCCTCTTATTTAGAAAAACCATTGAAAAATATTTTAAATTTTCACGCCTTTTCTCATGAAAATTCATACTCAACCGATAAAGCTATTCAAAAACTTATACAAGAATCAGAGAATCAAGAGCGGAGTAAAATTATGCGTCAGCCTCCAATGAACCTCGATGATATGGTACAAAAAAACACTCACCTTTTAGGCAAACGAAAGTCAAGTTTTATAAAAAAATCATGGTTTCCACCAAATGGGCATCAAAAAGATCGAGCTGATAATTTTTCTTTCCCATAATGTCTATTTAAAATACAAAATCTATTTTCCTCTATAAACAAAAAGCGAATAAGATAAAAAACTCTGTTTACAGAGCTATAATGAAGAGAAAATTTGCATAAATCACAACTGCACCTTTCGAATAATATGAAAACGGCATGGTGTTAACCATACCGTTATATCTTATAGTCCACGTTTGTTAATCATTGCCTCTGGCAAAGGCATTCGTCCCCGAAAAGCTTTATAAAGCTCCTCTGGATCACGACTTCCTCCAGCGGAGTAAATAAAACGTTTCAACTTAACAGCAAGCTCTGAATTAAAAACATCTCCCGTTTCTTCAAAAGCTTGAAAAGCATCAGTATCAAGGACTTCCGACCACATATAAGAATAGTAACCAGATGCATAACCATCCCCCGCAAACACGTGCATAAAATGTGGGGGACGATGACGCATAATAATTGTATCAGGCATTTGCAGCTTTTCTAATTCTTGGCGTTCAAACACTGTTGGATCCGTGACTGTTTCGCCTTGATGAAAAGCCATATCCACTAAAGCTGATGAGATAAATTCAACGGCAGAAAATCCTGCATTAAATGTCTGTGCTACTAAGACTTTATCTATCAACTCTTGTGGCATAGGATGGCCTGTTTTTGTATGTATAGCATAAGATTTTAATATCTCTGGTACTGTTAACCAATGTTCGTAAAGTTGAGAAGGTAGCTCAACAAAATCACGTGAAACAGATGTTCCCGACACAGATGGCCATGTGACATCAGAAAGCAAACCATGCAATGCATGTCCAAATTCGTGGAAAAGCGTACGTGCATCATCAAGTGATAAAAGAGCAACTTCCCCTTTAGGTGGTTTAGCAAAATTACAAACATTGTAGATAATAGGCTTTTGTCCGCCATCCAATTTATGTTGTGATTGCAAACTACTCATCCACGCACCGGAGCGTTTTGAAGAACGCGCAAAATAATCACCAATAAAATGCCCAAGTAGACTTCCATCAGACTTTTTTACTTCCCACAAACGTGCATCAGGATGCCAAAGTGTAACAGCGTTTTTTTCTTCAAATGTAATGCTAAAGAGTTTTTCGGCTACCCCAAAAGCCGCTTTAATCATAAGATCAAGCTGAAAATAATATTTAATCTCAGCGCTATCGAAAGAAAGTTTTTCAGTGCGAAGCTTTTCAGCATAATAACGCCAATCCCAAGCAGCTAAAGATTCATTGCTGCCCTGATTGTTGGCAAAATTTTGTAAGTCAATTTGCTCAGTAGAAGCTTTCGCTCTTGCGCGCTTCCATACAGGCATAAGCAAATCCATAACGGAATCAACACTTTTAGCCATAGTATTATCGAGCTTCAAATCCGCGAAAGATTTATATCCCAATAATTTAGCCTGCTCATCTCGAAGCGCAACAATCTCTACAATAATTGTTTTATTATCATTCTTGTTATTATTTTCACCACGTTTAGCCCAAGCTTGGAATGCAACCTCACGCAAATCTCGACGATCAGAGAATTTTAAAAAAGGTTCAACAATCGAACGTGCTAGTGTTAATGCATACGCTTCTTCATTGCCTCTTTCACACGCAATTTCCTTCATTGAAGCAATGAGATCTTGTGGTAAACCAGATAAGTCTGTTTGTTTTAAAAACAGAATCCATTCAGCTTCATCATTTAAGACATTTTGTCCAAAAGTAGCATTTAAAAAAGCAAGTCTTTCATTAATTTCCAAAAGCCGTTTCTTAGCTTTTTCATCGAGTTTTGCCCCATGACAAACAAACTTTTTCCACCATAATTCAAGAACACGTGTTGTTTCACTCTCAAATGTGCCCAGCTGCGACTGTTTATAAAGCACATCTATTTTCGCAAATATCCGCGCATCCATCATCATTTTTGAAGAATAACAAGAAAGTTTTACAACGAACTCTTGCTCTAGCTGTTGAATTAATACATTCGTATGAGCACTGGTGCGTAAGAAAAATATTGAACAGACACGATCAAGCGCTTTGCCGCAAAGCTCAAAAGGCTGCAAAAAATTCTCAAGCGTTGGTGGTTCTTGCACCATCGCAATTGCCTCTAGTTCTTCTTCTGCTTCTTGAAGTGCCTGTTCAAAAGTGGGTTTAAAATCTTCATCACTTATAGAAGAAAAATCAGGAAGACCTGAAAATCCCTTCCAGTCCAGCACTGCTGCTTTTGTCATAATACTTTATGTCTCCATTATAAATTTAAACTGTAACAATTATCTTTACGACACAAATTGATAACATACTAAAACTATTTCGTGAGTTTCAAAACTACCTTTCAAAACGCTATTGAATAAAAAACCTTAAAATCGTAAAGCTCTTCCATTTCAAACCATATTATATTGAAGCAATAAAGATTATTCGCTCGCACATCACAATAGAATTGCATATTAACAAAAACACTTGGAGAAAAGCA
Organism: Bartonella sp. AD24XZML; assembly: GCF_042196485.1. NCBI lineage: Bacteria > Pseudomonadati > Pseudomonadota > Alphaproteobacteria > Hyphomicrobiales > Bartonellaceae > Bartonella > Bartonella sp. AD24XZML. Next base: position 103,522 of record NZ_JBHIQH010000084.1, read on the forward strand.
TAATCTCCACTCTTTATAAAATATTGCTGTAGATTCTTTTGAAAATCGCAAACTGCATTAAAGAAATGATGGTAAAATCAGAACTGATTTTTACATTTACGTTTTTATATTATCCTCAAATTAAGCTGTATTCTCGTTTTAGTGATTCAGAAACTTGTTTATAACTTATAATTTACCCTTGACTTTACTTCAAATATTAACAATTGGGAATATAGTTGGGGAGTTTTTTAAATCTTCCATAAACTTTTGTTTTTATCTCATCTATTATCTAGATTTACAACTCTCCAACTCTTCAGGAGGTACTTTATCATGACTGAAATCAAAACGGACTTCGACTTCAAAAATTTTTCTCCTGAAGCTCTCGCTGAAAACTTAAAGAACCAGCATTTTGCAGACTCTATTGATATCATCAATGACCTCGATATCATGGAACGTGTAACTATTCTTAGTCTTCTGCCTCTTGATTATGTTATCGAACTTTTTGATAAACCAGAGCTTGAGCAACCTGCTGCCATCCTAGAACTTCTCCCTATAAATCGTGCTGTTGAAATTCTTGATGGCATGTCTGCTGATGCTGCTGCAGACGTCTTTCAAGAAATGGATAAAGAAACCCGCACACGACTTTATGCCTTGCTTAACCCCTTAACGCGCGCTGAACTTAAAAAACTCACCAGTTATCCTGATCATACAGCAGGAGCACTGATGACAACAGAGTTTATAGCCGTTCCTTCAAACTGGACCATACAAAAAACTTTGGATCACATTCGTGAGGTCGAGCGAACACGTGAAACAGTTTATACCAGCTATGTAATTGATCCCAAAACAGGTACTCTTCTCAAAGCTGTTTCCCTGCGTAACCTTATTCTTGCCTCACCTGATGAACAAATTCTTAATGTCCCTACCCATGACTCGCCCATTACAATATCACCCTTCACACATCATGAAGATATCGCACGCCTTTTCCAGCGCCATGATCTTCTCTCTGTGCCTGTAGTTGATGAAAGTAACCATGTCATTGGTATTGTAACCGTTGATGACGTGCTTGATACTATGGTCGATGAGATGAATGAAGATGCCTATAAATTTGGGGGTATGGAAGCGCTTAATAAGCCCTATATGCAAATTAAGTTTCCTGAAATGATGAAAAAACGTGGCGGATGGCTCGCTTTACTCTTTATCGGTGAAATGCTGACAGCAAGCGCTATGCAACATTTCGAAACAGAACTCGAAAAAGCGATTATTCTTACACTGTTCATACCTCTCATTATGAGCTCAGGAGGAAATTCCGGCTCACAGGCTACATCCCTTATTATCCGTGCATTGGCTTTACGTGAACTCACGTTGAAAGACTGGTGGAAAGTGATCATTCGTGAAATTCCAACAGGACTATCCCTTGGTCTCTTACTAGGAATTATTGGTGTTACGCGCATTGCTCTTTGGCAAAAACTGGGTATCTACGACTATGGCCAACATTGGATTGCTATTTCGACAACAGTGGGTACAGCTTTAGTTGGAATCGTTACCTTTGGTTCTCTTTCTGGATCTATGTTGCCTTTTATTCTTAAAGGTTTAAAATTTGATCCAGCAAGTGCTTCTGCTCCTTTTGTGGCAACTTTAGTAGATGTCATGGGCATTATAATCTACTTTTCTGTAGCTTCTCTCATTTTGTCAGGAACTCTTCTTTAAACATGTAAAGTAAAAACTCTTACTTATGGAAAAATCTTGTCATGTAACCTAAGATTCTTTCCATAAGAGAATAAGCTTTATTATTTATTTTCTAGCGCACCGCTCTATAGATAATTTATTATTTTTTTGAATAACAGCTCCGAATAACGTAATTTTACCTCATCATAAAGCTTCTCATATTAAATCGATTAAAGTCATCTTCTTGCCAGTCACAAACGAGATCGGTGTATGGCTAAAAACTATTCAAGAAAAAATAAAATACTTCTTATATCCTCTCTCTCTCGTATCAAAAACTGGCGCAATATTGACAGCTGAGAAAGAATAATAATGATGATACTCAACAGGCTTTATATTTCTTCACAAAGGCGTTAATAGTATACTATTCGCGTATGTTATATCATTTATGAGCCCTATCATGGAATGGATGTAGTGTACGTTAAGCAATCTCTCTTAAGTACATGAATATGCAACAAAAAGTATATTCTGTTTAAAGTGTTCTGTTTGGCATAAAAAGCATACTCCTATTAGAGAGTGCAATTAACAAAAGTGTAAGGCAATGCACTATCTCCATGGTTTAAAAGATATTACTTTAGATGCTTTTGAAAGCATAAATTGGATTAACAGCAAAGATGGGAATTTTCTTTGGATGCCTTCATATTCTTTCTAAATAAGACTGTATGACGGGTTCATAAATAAATCAAACAGATATAACTCTTGCCCTAATCTGGCATACAAAAGCTAGAACTTCTTATAAAATTCTTAATCGTCTCAATATCTACCTCAAATACACGATTGCATTAGATCTGATTTTGATTGACAAGTTATGGAATAAGACAAAGCTTTATTTAGAATAAAAATGTTGTAAAGTTGTCAATAAATTGGCTATGGATTGAGAGATATTCCGGATTTTTATCAATCTCTTTGCAAAACAACAACAACAATACCGCTAGCTTTATACTTACTTACTCTTACAAGAATTCATATAAATTTCTTGTGTCATATTGATAAAAATCAAATTGACTGTGATTTTTGGGATAATTCTTAACTCGAGAATAGAACATACGTACTATAAAAAACTTTTACGAAGCTTCAGAAATTGAAGCTCAATAGAGCCTTAAAGACTTGGATAAATAGTTTTGCCATAAAAATATTGCCTCCATCTTCCAAAATTATAAAAAAACATGTAAAAGGTTTTCTAATAGTCAGGCAAAGAATGTAAAGACTTTGCCTCAAATGAAATTTCATTAAACGAAAAGAAGAAAATTTATGCAATTGCGTAACATTGCCATCATTGCCCACGTTGACCATGGGAAAACAACGCTTGTAGACGGGCTTCTCAAGCAATCAGGAAACTTCCGTGATAATCAGCGTACAAGCGAACGTATGATGGATTCAAATGATATTGAGAAAGAACGCGGAATTACAATCCTAGCGAAAGTGACATCTGTTGTTTGGAAAGATACTCGAATTAATATTGTTGATACACCAGGGCACGCCGACTTTGGTGGAGAAGTTGAACGCATCCTAAATATGGTTGATGGAGCCATTGTACTTGTTGATGCTGCTGAAGGACCAATGCCACAAACAAAATTTGTCGTTGGCAAAGCATTGAAAGTGGGATTGCGCCCTATTGTTGCTATTAATAAAATTGACCGACCGGATGCACGCGTTGATGAAGTCATTAATGAGGTTTTTGACCTTTTCGCTGCTCTTGATGCAACCGATGAACAGCTTGATTTTCCTATTCTTTATGGATCTGGACGCGATGGATGGATGGCTGAAGCCCCTGAAGGACCAAAAGATCAGGGATTAGGTCCTTTATTTGATCTTGTGACGCAGCATGTCCCTTCTCCTAGTGTAGCAGAAGGACCGTTTCGCATGATTGGAACTATTCTTGAAGCGGATCCGTTTTTGGGACGAATTATTACAGGACGGATTCATTCTGGCTCTTTGAAACCCAATCAAAATGTCAAGGTTCTTGGACAAGATGGAAAACTTTTAGAAACTGGGCGTATTTCAAAAATTTTAGCATTTCGTGGCTTAGAACGGCAACCTATTGAAGAAGGAAGTGCTGGTGATATTGTTGCGATTGCAGGTCTACAAAAAGGTACCGTTGCTGATACTTTCTGTGACCCTACTGTCAATGACCCCCTTACTGCCCAACCAATTGATCCTCCTACTGTTACTATGAGTTTTCTCGTCAACGATAGTCCCCTTGCTGGAACTGAAGGCGATAAAGTAACAAGTCGTGTCATTCGTGACCGATTGTTAAAAGAAGCAGAAGGCAATGTCGCTCTTAAAATTGAAGAATCAGCCGATAAAGATTCTTTCTACGTTTCAGGACGAGGAGAATTACAGCTTGCAGTTCTCATTGAAAATATGCGCCGTGAAGGATTTGAGCTTAGTGTTTCACGTCCACGTGTTGTTATGCAAAAAGATGAAAATGGAATAACTCTTGAGCCAATCGAAGAAGTTGTTATCGATGTTGATGAAGAATATTCCGGTACTGTTGTACAAAAAATGTCTGAACGTAAAGGCGAAATGGTGGAATTACGTCCTTCTGGAGGTAATCGTGTCCGCCTTGTCTTTTATGCACCAACCCGAGGACTCATTGGTTATCAATCTGAACTTTTAACGGACACACGTGGTACAGCAATTATGAATCGCCTTTTCCATGCTTATGAACCTTATAAAGGAGACATTGCTGGTCGTGTTAATGGTGTTATGATTTCAAATGACAACGGTGAATCTGTCGCTTATGCTCTTTTTAATCTTGAAGATCGTGGACCTATGATCATCGATGCGGGTGTGAAAGTCTATCAAGGTATGATTATTGGCATCCACTCACGAGATAATGACTTAGAAGTTAATGTGTTAAAAGGGAAAAAACTCACCAATATGCGCGCTTCCGGAAAAGATGAAGCCGTAAAGCTAACGCCTCCCATTAAAATGACGTTAGAACGCGCCTTATCGTGGATACAAGATGATGAACTTGTGGAAGTAACCCCTAAAAATATTCGTCTCCGCAAACTCTATCTTGATCCTAATGAACGTAAACGTTTTGAAAAAGCACGTGCATCAATTTCAAGTTAATTTCATAATCTCTTTGGTAAAATATTTAATTGTATTGAGCCTCACTATATTCCAGAAAGGATGTCTCTATGAATATTAAGGAAATACCCGTAGGTAAAAATCCACCAGAAGATATTAACGTTATTGTGGAAGTCTCCCTTGGTGGTCAACCAATAAAATATGAGATGGATAAAAAGTCGGGTGCATTATTTGTTGACCGTTTTCTTCATACATCAATGGTTTATCCTGGAAATTACGGTTTTGTCCCTCATACGCTTTCAGATGATGGTGATCCTATTGATGTTCTTATCTGTAATACCCGTCCACTTATGCCTGGTTGTGTTATCAATGTTCGCCCCATCGGAGCTCTAATGATGGAAGATGATGGTGGTAAAGATGAAAAAATTATTGCCATTCCCACTACAAAATTAACAAAACGCTATATCAATATTCATGACTATACAGATCTGCCCGAGATTACACTCAAACAAATTGAACATTTCTTCAAGCATTACAAAGATCTGGAACCTGGAAAATGGGCTAAAATTGAAGGATGGCGTGATAAAAACTTTGCTCATGAATTAATTAAGCAAGCTGTTGAGCGCAATAAAAAAGTATAACGATTTTAATAAAATAAAGCCTATAAAAAAATAGGCTTTGTTATTTATTTTTTCTACGAGATGTAATCTCTAAAGGATTGCCATATCTGCTTTAGCTCTTCTAAATGTGTTGAAAAGTAAAGTTGTTTGTAGCGAGATATTGCGCCGCTTTTCAGAGAAATAGAAGAAGATGGGATTTTCCACTGCTTCGCAAGAAATTTAATGAGAGCTTTATTCGCTTTTCCATCTTCAGGAACAGCCCGAAGGCGTATAACCAGATATTGTTTTTCACCATCCCTACATTCAACCCCTATTATTTTGTCAACGGATGATTTAGGAATGAGATATACAAACAAAATCAAGTTATTTTCATCAACTTGATAAAACATGTATTCGCCTCAAGTAATATTTCTATAAATACATGTTTGCGTAAATGCGCCACATGAAAGTACGAATAAAATAAATAATAATAAAAACTACAATAGGTGAAATATCAATTGTTCCAAAATTTGGTAAAATTTTCCGGATACGGCTTAGAATGGGATTTGTAAGACGATATAGAAAGCTTCCTATCAAAACAACAAAGCGATTGCGCGAATTTATGATATTAAAGACATAAAGCCAAGAAAAAATGACACTAGCGATTAAAATATCAATATAAATCTCAAAAATCAAATCAATCGTTCGAAGCAATGCATAAATCATGCGTCACCCCTTTCAATCAAGGAAAAAAAGAAGAGCGTATAGAAAACCTTCATTAAAGCAGGTCTGTGCATCAAAAAATGGTTTTATATTTCAATACTCTTTTTTTGAATAAAAAACAGACATCTAAATTCTTCATCTCTCTATTTAATGACGATGCAGTTAAAAAACAAATGTTAAAATTAAAAATAGCACATAAAATAGAAGAAACAGCAAAAAATCTGAATATCCCTTATAGGATTAATCTTAAATCTCATCGTTTTAATTATTAATTATAAAAAACAAACAAACTAAAAACGGCCTTTTAAAGGCCGCTTTTAGTTTTAAAATTATTTCTGCAAAGCAGTCAAACGATTAAGAGCACTACTAAAACCATCTAGCTGAACAAATAAATCATTCAAAGCTGGTTCACCTGCAGCAGCAATTGTCATCGCCAACTTTAACTTTTTTCCAGAACGTAAAGCTGCTACGTGATTTTTGTCAAAAACGACAGGAACCACACAACCTGCTGGTACACAAGTCCGAATACCGGTTTCGATAACAGCTTTTCCCTCATCAACTTGTAAACGAACAGGCTTAGAAACCAAAATGCCAAAAGGAACTGTTAAATTACCAGATACAACACTCTCAGCATCGAGAGTAAGTCCCATAGCCACAACAACACGCCCCTGCTCATTCACTTCTTGACGGTGCATAAAACAAATTCTTTTCCCTTCTTGTATACCACAGTTAATAGTCCACAAACCGTAGGTTTCAGTCAAAGAAGAAGCTCCATTTGGCAATGCCGCTGCCGCATCTTTTGATGCAGGAGGCTTTGAACTTGTTGCAAATGCAACAGATGAAATACTCAAGAGAGTAAAAACTATAAGTAAATTAAATAACTTTTTCATTTTATATTCCTGTTCTTTACATAAAAGATAAACATGTTTATTATTTATTATAATATAAAGCATCTTAATAAAAAAAGCTTTCTCATAATCATATAGCTTTTATAATGGTCTAAGGCTACCTCGAAATTCGCTGACAACTTTCGTATAAACGTGCTTTTTAAAAGAAACAGCAATCAACGGAAGGGTTTCTAGATCAATCCATTTCCATTGATCGAATTCCGCTTTATTGCCATCTGGTGGCGGATTAATCGCAATTTCAGAAAGCTTTCCTGTAAACTGGAAAGCAAACCATTTTTGTATTTGCCCACGATATTTATTTGTTAATGTGCACCCAATAAGTTCTTGTGGAAAATCATAATGGAACCAATTTCGTGCTTCTTTAATCAACTTTACAGATCGAATACCCGTTTCTTCATAAAGTTCACGATATGCCGCATCTAATGGTTTTTCATCTTCATCAATCCCTCCTTGAGGAAGCTGCCAACGATGAGATATGTCAATATCTGCATCTGCATGAATGGGCATCATTAAACGACGCCCAACCCACACTTTCCCCTCATGATTAAAGACAACAATCCCAACACATTTGCGATATGGAAGAATCTTCAAATTAATATCTGCATCCATTTAATATTCCTCAAAATCGCAAGCTATAGATATCAATTCTCACTTTAACACATCCTTATTGGGATCTGGTGGAAATGCTGCATTTGCCATTTCACCTCGTAACAGTTTATAGGCCTCATTCAATTGAATATCATCTTTAGGGTCTTTGGGAACAAACGCAGCTGAACCAGATCCTTTATTACTTTCTCGTTTTCCTTTGATATGTCCTTTTAATGCAGACTCACCAACTTTTACATCATAACCTTTATATTTTTCAGGAAGTGGTTGCTCTACAATAATATCAGGCGTAATCCCTGTTCCTTGAATAGAAGTGCCTGATGGCGTGTAATAAAGTGCTGTTGTTAAGCGTAAAGCCCCATTTTCACCCAAAGGAATAATTGTTTGAACAGATCCTTTACCAAAAGACTGCGTCCCTAAAATTGTTGCACGACGATGATCTTGCAATGCACCCGCAACAATTTCAGAAGCACTCGCTGAACCACCATTAATAAGAACAATGAGCGGTTTTCCATTGATGACATCACCTGGCTTCGCATCAAATCTTGTCACATCACTCTTTTTGCGCCCACGAGTCGACACAATTTCACCTTTATTGAGAAAAGCACTCGAAACATTAACAGCTTGATCTAAAAGCCCACCCGGATTAAGCCGCAAATCAAGGACGTAACCTTTTAGCTTATCTTCAGGAATTTTAGATTGGATATCTTTAATTGCCGCTAGAAGATTATTTAATGTCTGTTCAGAAAACTGGATAACTCTTAAATATCCAATATCACCTTCAACCCGATATTTCACCGCTTTTACTTTGATAATATCACGAACAATCTTCACTTCAAATGGCTTATCAACGCCAGAACGAATAATTGTTAAGGTAATTGGTGTTCCAGGAGCACCTCGCATCTTATTAACAGCTTCATTCAATGTTTGACCATTCGTTTGTACATCATCAATTTTTGAAATAAGGTCTCCTGCTAGAATACCTGCTTTTGAAGCGGGAGTATCATCCATTGGTGAAACAACTTTAATTAAGTTTTTTTCCATAGTGACCTCAATACCAAGACCTCCGAACTCTCCTTTCGTAGAATCCCGCATATCCTTGGCTTCTTCAGCATTCAAATAAGATGAATGAGGGTCCAGTGATGTGAGCATGCCATTGATAGCATTTTCAATAAGCTTTTTATCATCTGGAACTGTAACGTATTGCATACGCACACGCTCAAAAACATCGCCAAATATAGCTAGCTTTTTATATGCATTATCTTCATTATTCGCAGCAACAGACTGCACCATAATCATTGAACAGGCGCCGAGCAATACCCCAGCGACCAAAAGAATAACTTTACGAATCATTTTGGCTCCTTCTTATTTTTTCAGTCTGCCACCAAGGAGTTGGATTTACAGGTTTTCCCTGCTTTCTAAACTCAATGTAAAGCATTGGAGAAGTTTTTCCTATATCCAATGCAACACTGTTTGAAATAAATTGCATCTCCATTATACCCAGAGGCTCACCTGAAAGAACAAACTGCCCCTGTTTTACATTAATTCTCGACATTCCAGTAAAAATGATATGATAACCATTTCCAACATTGAGAATGATTAAATATCCGTAAGAACGAAATGGTCCAGCAAAAGCAACAAAAGCATCCACAGGTGAAATAACAACAGCTCCTGACTCTGTTTCTATCGTTTCACCAAAGCGCGTAATCTGCGAACTTTTGTTAGAGTGATGTATTCTTTTTCCTGAAACAGGAAAAAGTAAAGAACCTTTTCGGCTTTCAAAATTGGACTGTTCTAACAATTGTAAACTTTTCCGTACCTGTACTGATGCATCAGAGCTAAGTTTTGACTGACGATCGAGCTCTAAAATCAATTCTTCCAAAGACTGCGCTTTTTTAGCAAGAGCAATATTTTTTTGTTGCTGTTCTGTAAGTTCTTTTTCTGATTTTTTTTGTAGTTTGTTTTTTTGGTCTAATAAAAGCTCTAGACGTTTTCGCTGCTCTGCTTGATTTTGCAGTTTTGTCTTTAATGCGGTATATTCCGTAGTAATGGAATTACTCAAATTGGTCAACTCCTTGAGTTCCCCTTTTAAATCTCGTGTTTTCTCTTGCATCTGAGGAATAACAGTACCTAATAAAACAGAACTACGTATAGAAGCCAACGCGTCTTCTGGCTGTATCATAAGAGCAGGAGGCGGATTCAATCCCATACGTTCCAAAATTGCAAGAACTTCCGCAAATTCAGCACGACGATTTTTTAAACTTTGATAGACTTGTACCCGCTTTTCTATCATTTTTTTAAGCTTTTCTTCCCTTTTAGCAATATCATCTGCTACTATACGTTCTTCTTTAGCCGCCTTTATGAGTGCATCACTCAAAACACGTTGATCTTTTTTTAAATGCTCAACTTGATGCATAAGAAAAGTAACACGCTCACGCGAAAGTGAAATATTTTGGCGAATTTCTCCCAATTCTTTATGTACTTCCGTACTCCTCATTTCTTCCGCATGCGATACAGAAAAGCAAAAAAACATACTCAAGAGCAGAATGACAAATATGACGCACTCCTCATATAAATATAGCATCTTTCTATGAAGAAGCTTTTTCATTTGCAAAAACCATGACACCTCATCGTATACATTAGAGATGCTTTAAATGGTGTCAGCTAAAACAATATTAATAAACATATAAATAAGTGCTAAAAATTGAACAAAAATATTAAAAACGATGATACGGATGATTATTTTCAATTGTTACAGCGCGGTAAAGTTGTTCTGTAAGAAGAATACGTGCAATTTGATGTGGCCACGTCATCAAACCAAAAGATAAAAGAAAATCAGCACGCTTCCTTATTTGTTCATTATGCCCATCAGGTCCTCCCAAAGCGATGACGACATCTCGAATGCCCTCATCACGATAACACCTCAATTTTTCAGAAAAAGAAGTTGAAGAAATCGATTCTCCACGCTCATCTAACACAATTAATCGACATTTTTCAGGTAAAAATTCAATAAGTTTTCTCCCCTCTTCCTCCATACGTTGACAAACTGTTTGAGCACGACTTTCTGGTATCTCTTGTAACTTTTTTAAATGCAAGCCTACATCTCCAGAAATTTTAGAAAAACGATCCAAATAATGCTGAACTAATTTTTGCTCCGCCCCACTTTTCATACGACCAACCGCAAAAACAGAAATTTGCATTTTAATGATCTCCGAAGAGAAGCAAAGCCGTATCGTTTAAATCCGGCGTCATCCATATTTTTTCTAAATTATAAAAAAGACGAATTTCTGGACGAAAAAGATGAATGATAATATCACCTGTATCAATCAATACCCAGTCACCTCCAGCAAGCCCTTCTACACGCGCAAGCCCCTGCCCACTATCTTTCCAAGTATGTAATAAATGATTAGCAACAGACGATACATGACGCTGCGAATTTGCTGAAGCTATGACCATATAATCAGCCAAAGATGACTTCCCTCGAATATCAATAGCAACAATATCTTCTGCTTTTGTATCTTCTAAACTCTTGAGAATAACTTCAAGACTCTCACTCACAGAAAAAACTTTTTTTTCTTTTGAAAGCATAATATTGTAAGAGTGTTTGTGTGCAACGTTTTTCAGATCAATATCCTTTCTTATCGTTGTGGAATCTAAAAAAGAGACTTCTCTAAAGAGAAGCAGAATCTTATGAAATGTTCAAGAAAAATCATTCTTCTTCAAACGAAGGTTTGTTGAAGACTGAAAAGATAAAGGTCCATGCAAATAAGTCCAAACTGGTGGCTTGATAAAAGGTAATCGCTTACTTTCTCTCTCATCCAAACGAAAACGGCGATAAATATGTGCCATAGGAGAAGAAAGTGCTGACCGATTTCCTAAAGGACGATCAATAATCGCAATAGGAAGCATAGAGACGATATCATGCCATCGATACCAATGATGTATCGTCGCAAAACTATCTGCCCCCATAATCCATACAAAATTTACGCCACTGTAATGGGTAAGAATATGAAAAATCGTATCTACTGATACTTTGCTCCCTATAGCCTGTTCAAAACCTGTTAAGCGAATTTTTGGATGGTCAATAAGTTTTAAACTTAATTGCATTCTCTCCTCTAAAGAGAGCAACTGTGTACAATCCTTTAAAGGATTTCCTGGAGTGATCATCCACCATAACTGATCAAGATGCAAACGCCGAATAGCAATTTTTGCAACAAGAAGATGCCCCGCATGCGGTGGATTAAAGGAACCACCAAAAAGACCCACAACATTAGATCTTTCAACATGTGGTATACAATTTTTCCATGGAAAAAATAATGTTCTCAAGCTCTAACCTGACCATTTCCTTTAACGTGATATTGAAATGATGTTAGCTGTTCAACACCTATGGGACCACGTGCATGCATTTTTCCTGTTGCGATACCAATTTCCATTCCAAAACCAAATTCACCTCCATCAGCAAATTGTGTAGATGCATTGTGCAGCAAAATAGCTGAATCTAAATGATTAAAAAAATTCTTCACCACTTCCAAATCCTCAGCAATAATCGATTCCGTATGTCCTGATGAATAACGCTTGATATGAGCAATGGCTCCCTCAACACCCTCAACTGTTTTAACAGAAAGAATAGCATCAAGATATTCATGCGACCAATCTTCTTCAGAAGCTAATTTGACATCTGGTATAAGAAAAACAATATCTTCTGTGGCGCGAATTTCACATCCGTTCTCCTGTAAAGCAGTTAAAACAGGAAGAAACTTTTTTAATGCTTGGCTGTCAATGAGAACTGTCTCAACAGCACCGCATATCCCTGTTCGCCGCAGCTTTGCATTTAAAACAATATTGCGTGCCATATCTAAATCTGCCGATTTATCAATATAAATATGACAAAGTCCCTCCAAATGAGCAAAAATTGGAACACGTGCATCAGACTGAACGCGGGCAACAAGGCTCTTTCCACCACGTGGTACGATCACATCAATCGCTCCATCCAATCCTTTGAGAATTTCCCCAACGGCAGCACGATCTGTCGTTCCAACCATTTGGATAGCATCTTTGGGTAAACCAGAGCGCTCTAAACCTTGTACCAAAGCTAAATGAAGAGCATGAGAAGAATGAAAGCTATCCGAACCACCGCGCAAAATCGCAGCATTACCTGCTTTTAAGCACAAAGAACTCGCATCAACTGTAACATTGGGACGACTTTCATAAATAATGCCAATCACACCAAGAGGTGTTCGTACACGACTTATATGAAGCCCATTTGGACGTTTCCACGCACTCATAACCTGTCCAACAGGATCAGATAAACGAGCAACTTGACGAACACTGTCTATCATTGCACGTAAACGCAAGTCATCTAATTTTAGCCGATCAATCATTGCAGCTTTCAAATTATTCTGAGCAGCATTCTCTAAATCTTGACAATTCGCCCGTAAAATTTTATCTGACTGATCCTCTAGACTTAAAGCGATCATTTCTAATGCATTATTCTTTTGCTCAGAAGAAGCAACGGCCAACGCTGCAGCGGCATAGCGTGCTTTTTGTCCCATATCTTTCATTTGTTCTTCTAAAGTCATCGTATTATCCACTCTGCGAAAACAATAAAAACAAAAGTAACTTTTTTAAACAGAATTGATCAAGCAACGTACAATCATATCATTACGATGCACCATAGCAGAGCGCGCCTCATACCCAAGAATAGCTTCAATTTCTTCACTTTTATGTCCTATAATGCGTACAGCCTCATCTTTGTCATAGCTTACAAGTCCACGCGCAATCTCAACCCCATCTGTACCAACAATTGCAACCGTATCCCCACGCTGGAAATTTCCCTCAACGCCAATAACCCCTGCTGCTAATAACGATTTTCCTGTTTCAAGAGCCCTAATGGCTCCTTGATCAATCGTCAAAACACCAGATGGATCTAAATGACCAGAAATCCATGTTTTCCAAGCATTGACAGATTTCTTACTTGCCGCAAAAAAACTCTTGCGTTCACCTTTGTCAATTGCAGCAAGGGGATTCATACGCTTGCCTGAGGTGATAATCATCGCCGTTCCAGCAGCATTAGCTATTTTTCCGGCTTCAAGCTTAGTCTTCATTCCTCCCCGTGAAAACTCTGAAGCAGCAACATCTGCCATTTTTTCGATATCATGCGTAATGGATGCAACAAAAGGTATAAATTCAGCCGTAGGATCACTATGGGGAGACTTTGTATAAAGACCATCAATATCAGATAAAAGTATTAAAAGATCTGCCCCCATCATTGTTGCCACACGTGCAGCTAAACGATCATTATCACCATAACGAATTTCATTTGTCGCAACAGTATCATTCTCATTAATAACAGGTACTGCTCTAAAACGTAAAAGTACATTAATCGTTGCACGTGCATTGAGATAACGCCTTCGCTCTTCCGTATCAAATAAAGTGAGCAAAATTTGGCCTGTTTTGAGCCCATGTTGAGCAAGCGCATCACCATAGGTTTTAGCTAACTCAATTTGCCCCAAAGCAGCACATGCCTGACTTTCTTCCAATTTCAAAGCCCCCTTAGGAAGCTGTAGCAATGTCCTTCCTAAAGCAATAGCGCCTGAAGACACCAACAATATCTCTACGCCTTTTTTGTGCAATTCAACAACATCACTAATCAAGCTGTTAAGCCATTCAACCCGTAAACCTGCCTGAGGATCAACCAAAAGGGCAGATCCAATCTTGACCACAATACGTTTATAGTGTGTAAGTTTTTGCGATCCAACAGCCATCTCAATCAACCTTGCTATCCCCACTAATCTCCTCTTTGCGTGACATTTCAATAATATGTGCACCAGCACGCAGCACATTTTCTAAACCTTCGCGGCTAACCGCAGAAAACATCATAACAGGTTGATCCGCAGCTCTTTGCAAAGCTTCCTGTTTCGTTTTACGCTCTTCAATCGTTAGCGTATCTATCTGGCTTAAAGCGACAATTTCAGTCTTATCACTTAGATTATTTCCGTAAGACTCCAGTTCATGACGCACAATTTGATATGCTTTTGCAACATCTTCTTCTTGAGCAGAAATCAAATGAAGGAGGACACGACAACGTTCCACATGTCCTAAAAAACGGTCTCCAATTCCCACCCCTTCATGGGCTCCTTCGATTAACCCCGGAATATCAGCCAAAACAAATTCACGACCATCAATTCGTACAACACCAAGATGAGGATGTAGAGTAGTAAAAGGATAATCTGCAACTTTTGGCTTTGCCGCCGTTACAGAAGCTAAAAAAGTTGATTTTCCGGCATTTGGTAAACCAACAAGCCCCGCATCAACAATTAACTTCAAACGAAGCCATATTGCACGCTCTTCTCCAGCCAAACCTGGATTTGCACGACGCGGTGCCCGATTTGTCGATGTTGTAAAGTGAAGATTGCCAAAACCGCCATGCCCTCCTTTTGCAAGGCGATAGCGCTGTCCCACTTCCGTTAAATCACATATTAACGTTGTATTATCTTCTTCAAAAATTTGCGTCCCAACCGGAACTTTAAGGATGACATCATCACCCTTCTCACCCGTCATATTACGCCCCTTGCCATGTCCCCCTGTTTTTGCTTTAAAATGCTGTTGGTAGCGATAATCAATCAGCGTGTTAAGCCCATCAACAACAAGAGCCCAGACATCACCACCCCGTCCTCCATTCCCTCCATCAGGACCCCCAAATTCTATGAATTTTTCACGGCGAAATGATACTGCTCCAGAACCTCCATTACCAGAACGAATATAAACTTTAGCTTGATCAAGAAATTTCATTGGAAACACTCACTGAGGAATCAATCTCTCTACCTCTATAGGCAATACATTAATTTTACCAGTTTTTCATCATTGATAACAGAAAAACTGTCGCTATCGCTGATAACTCTTTGAGAAAAAAATCATCACATTTA
The DNA here is from genome assembly GCF_042196485.1 of Bartonella sp. AD24XZML. Classification (NCBI taxonomy): domain Bacteria; kingdom Pseudomonadati; phylum Pseudomonadota; class Alphaproteobacteria; order Hyphomicrobiales; family Bartonellaceae; genus Bartonella; species Bartonella sp. AD24XZML. Next base: position 119,020 of record NZ_JBHIQH010000084.1, read on the forward strand.
AATAGGTTAAGTAAAGTTAAGTCTTCTTAAAAGAAGGTGCTATTCTTGTATTTTTTTCCCTTAAATTCAAGCGCTAGAAGATAAAGCTCTACTGATTCTGATCGGCTTGCGGGTGGTTTAACATGGTAGACTTTTTTAAAATGCTGTTTTAATCTTGCAAGAAGAGTGTTTTCTGCTCCCCCTTGAAAAGCCTTTACTAAAAAATATCCCCCAGGCTTGAGAACCGAAAGAGCAAAATCAGCCGCAACTTCACATAAATAAATCGTTCTTAAATGATCCGTCTGACGATGACCTGTTGTTGGCGCTGCCATATCAGAAAGAACCACATCCGGTTTTGTCCCTAAAGTTTCAATTAATTTCTGCTGTGCATCTGTATGCAAAAAATCCATTTCCAACATGGCAACTCTAGGTAATGGATCAACATGTAAATAATCAATACCAACAACGCTAGGATCTTCATCACTTGACCCTACTATACGCTCAGCCACCTGACACCAACCCCCAGGTGCTGCTCCTAGATCAATAACCTTTTGACCTTTTTTCAAAAACCTATAGCGCTCATTAATTTCAATGAGTTTATAAGCCGCACGCGAACGATAACCATCTACTTTTGATTGATGGACATAAGGATCATTCAGATGCCTCTCTAACCATCGTCGTGATGAAGCTTTAATGGTTCCTGCTTTCTTTTTTACGCGCTGATATAATTCATGTGACCCTGAGCCTCCATAGCCACCTCTCGGTGTTTTTGTTATTTTTTTCATCGTTATTCATTGTCTCCATATTTAATTCTCTAACGCTTGAAATCTCTGCTCTTTCTATGACGACACCATACTCCATCGCGTAACATCAGCTCTATCAAAATTCCTTCCCTTAATCCACGATCAGCAACTCTTAAACGCTGACTTGGCCAAACTTCCCGAATAACATCTAAAATTGCACAACCAGCTAAAACTAAATCTGCTCTCTCGCGTCCAATAAAAGGACTTATGACACGTTTTTCTATATCCCATGATAATAGGCGTTGTGTCATAAGTGTAATGTCTGCATCATTCATCCAAATGCCATCCACTTTTTTCCTATCATAACGCTCTAAATTAAGATACATTCCTGCTAAAGTCGTAACCGTACCGGAGGTTCCCAAAAGATGAAACTTCGAACCTTGTGCTAACTTTCCTAATTTATGACGATCTGAAAAATTATTTAATAACCCTCGCACATAACTTTTCATTTTTTCAAAATCGTCTAAGCTAATATCATTCCCTCCAAAACGTTCAGCAAGCGTAACAACACCAACAGGAAGAGAAGTCCAAGCGATAATTTGTCGAGCTAAACGAAAAGAACGCTTTTGAGAAACATCAAGTAGCACAATTTCTGATGATCCTCCTCCAATATCAAAAAGCACAATTGCGTCAGTATTTGGTTCAACAAGTGTACTACACCCTGTAACAGCAAAACGCGCTTCTGTTTGCCGATCAACAATTTCCAATTCAAGACCTGTCTCCTCCAAAACACGCTGAATAAAATGTCTACCATTTTCTGCAGAACGACAAGCTTCCGTTGCAATCAAGCGATAACGCTTAATATGCCTTTGTTTTAGCTTTAAATGACAAATCTTTAATGCTTCAATCGCACGATCCATAGCTTGTGTATTAAGAAAACCGTTATTTATTAAACCTTCTCCCAATCGTACAATACGAGAAAAAGCATCAACAACACGAAAATATCCAGGTTTACTGGGAGATGCGATAAGAAGACGACAATTATTTGTTCCGAGATCAAGCGCCGCATAAAGAGGTGGAGATTTTACTGGATGGAACCGTCGAAGAAAAGGTGTTTTGAGTTTTTTTGTTTTTTGAGCACCTATCATTATCTGACTATGAAACTCAAAAGCTGCCTCAGATTGAACAAAAATCTGTTTCTGTTCATAATGTTTTTTTCTCTGTTGTCTCTTTATATCAACAAGGACAGAGTATGCCTCTGTTCGTGACAATGCAGAATGATTATTTGTATTACTACCGCACTGATCATACAACTGATCTGCTTTGGTACCGTATATTTCTCCTCGCTTCAACTCTTTTGAACTATAATTTAACGGGGTCATTTCCCTTATCCCTTGAGCGTTCCCCCCAATAAATAAACGCGAAAACTCTTCTGCTCATTTCTAAATAAAGCAATAATGCAGCATCAAATGATAAATACAAGAAATCACTGAAATGGCTTTGATTATGCTGAAATAAAAGTTCTGTTGTACCACAAAATGCAATTACAATAGCTGTTATTTTATGAATACCAATAAAAACTATCGTTCAAAAAAATCTCTAGAATTATAAATTTATCTGAAAAATATTAATGCATAATCAGACCGCTTTAAAAATCCATTTGAAGCTTAAAAAAAGAATTTAGTCTACTCATTATTGTAAGGAATAAATCGAGTATTTCTAATCTTTTTTACTTTTAATAAATAACGAAATAACTCTTTAAGCTTTATGGAAAATACTAACTTGATTTTCTATTACATATAAAGAACCTATTGTATCTTTACATTCATAAAACTCTCACTCTTTCCAATAAGTCACCTCGATATCATATTATATAAAAATTCTTACTTATTTGACCTTATAATTTACACTCAAAAATATAATACAACGATTTATGAAAAAATGAATCTTATTAAAAAGACTCGATGGATTCTAAGGACGTAAAGAATTAAGTGCCGCATTTAACCCTTTAAATGGTACAGTAAAAGAAAATACCTTTCCTTCTTTAATTTTATAGGAAATACGTACCTTATTGTTCTGCTCTATTTGTCTAGTCAAAACCGGACCTACAGGTGATTGTGCCAAACAAACCGTTTCATTACATTGCGTATAATGAATAAGAACAGGTTTTTTGACATCTTTTACAAACATTTGAATCGGAACATTTGTATCAGAATTTGGCAATGTTCGAAAAAGCATCACTGCTTGACCACTTGTCGTAGAAACAAGAGACCAACTAAAAATGGTATTTCCTTCTTGATCATGAACCGTCTGTGTCACATTACATATACCTTGCTTATGTTTCAGCTTTTGTTTTTCGTCACAAATCAAAGTCCAGTCATAAAACTGCATAATAATTCGACGTGTTTCGCCAGGTTCTCCCTTGGGTATCGATAAGTGCGGTGGATGCACTGTATAAATATTATTGTTCTCGTTGGCAAAGCTTTCGCTCTTGCCTATTAAGGCAAGAGCAAACAGAACCTTTACTAACATACTTCTCGTTTTTACAATAACAGCCATTTTTTCTATTATCATCTCAACCTCAGAGTAATTCCAGCGCCTATTCCCCAATGACCTCCAGCACTTGTCACAGATACATTCGAGCGAATATTTCCATCTTCAGATGTATAACCAGCACCAATAGCAAATGCAGATTGACTGCGCCATAAACCACTCCCAAATGAAACACTTAAAGATCCTGGTATATCATAGTAACGTAAGTTGGACACCGCTAGACCAATAGCAGCAGCTTGTCTTGCCTCTTTTCGAACATCCTCAACAGCATAACTTAATGTCGAAAACTTCATATCC
>NZ_JBHIQH010000085.1:0-3515 GCF_042196485.1 Bartonella sp. AD24XZML
ATCGTTAAAGTGTGGATTTTTAGCTTTCACTTCAAGCTCCCCTGCCGGTTGCGAGCGCCCTCGCATTGGTATTCCGGGAGTCAAAAACACTGAATCCGAGTCAGCTTTTTTGCTTTTAGTGCTAGAGCGCACCTGGACATAGCAAAAACTCCCGGAACCCCGGGACACCCACAAGAGTAGGTTCATTTTTACGCTCGGATTTTAGGGGTTTTTGAATCCCTCTTGGTCGTTGCGTATACGACCAAAATTACAGTGTTATTTATAAAGTAATTTCATGAAATTAGCAATAAAATTTAAAAACAGTCTTTATTTGTATTTTTATAAGAGGCAGATAACCTCTCATTTTTGATTAAATTATATACGAACGAAGTGAGCGCTATTTATTGAAATAAGTATAAGATCATAATCAAAAGATGCTAGACGTATTAGCTCGTAGTAAAAGCCTTTCATAGACATCATTAGCAAACAAGCAAAGAAATATCATGATAACAAAACCAATGACCATTACTGTTTGGTGTTCATAGGGTGCAACTCTCGCTGTGTATCCCCAAAAAAGAAAAATAGGAATAAAACCAAGCCACCAACAAAGAAGTTTAAGAAGGCAAAAACTGGTTTACGAATGAATAATAAAATAAGGAAGATTGCGTAAAGCAACTTTTTAACTATTACAGCCAATATTCTACGTATTATCTTGAACACCCCACGCATTATAATTGATAAGATACTCTTTTTATGTCTTAATTTTTTGGTGTTTGTATTCTTAACAGAAAGATCGTTTATGACTTTCTCCCATTTTCAAGCCACTATATTATAAAAATGTACTATAAAAATAATTTATCTCTAATTATATCATCCAAAAATACAACAATATTTTATTCATTTTAACTAAAAAATAGATGCTTTATTAAGAAGAAAAGCTATTTTCATTAGTAAGAGCTGTTAAATCCTTACGTCTAAAATAGATAGAGCGTCCACAACGAACAGGTGGTTGCCCTTGCATAAGAATAATCTGTTCGTCTTTTCGCATTTCTTGTGTTATTTCATGTGGATATATTAAAGGTCTATGCTGGGTGTTTATATTTTCTGTCCCTCTTGTATGGAATCCTCCTAGAGGTTTGCTTGAATCTTTCACTTCAATGGTCATTTGACCACATGCCTTAGATATATTTTCAGCAGTTTTAATATCTTTTATTGCGGCATAGCTTACAAAAGCACAATTTTCAAACCATGTCATAACGCCTGACGAACCGAAATAGTGTTCTATTTGATCTACAGACTTGTAAAAAAGCATGAGAGATATACCATATTTGCGTCCATGATCACGTGCTTCTTCTAAAATGTTCATATATCCTAAAAGATCAGCATTATCTAAAATAAAGAGCGCTCTTTTTGCATAATTACCATTAGCGGCTTCCATAGCTCTGAGAAAAGAGCCAACAAGGACACGCCCAACACCTGGATAAGATTTTAAAATTTTTGAGGGGATATTTAGAAAAATATCAATATTTCCCTTTGTTATATCGGTAGTTTTAAAATCATGACCACTGATAAGGTTTGCATAGTTAGAGAGGGAAAGCCATTGTATATCTTTTGCAGCAGTAGAATAGACATCTGAGAAAGTTTGTTCAGCCATATTTGTAAACACCCCAAGGGTTTCACGAATAAATTGGGATAGAGAATTTGATCGTATAGATTGCAATTTTCCAATCACGGATGGTTCTGGCATTGACATGATCGTATGAAGGGTTTTTAAGTTTTTTTCCTTTAATGTGTATTCATCAGAAAAGACAATATGCGCAAGTAGTCCTGTTAACAAATTATGTGCCTGTAATACAAAAAATTGATCAGTCGAAGTTGATTTGTCGTTTTCAGAAAGAAGGAGTCTAGCAACTTCAACCAACCCCGCTTCTCTTTCATAAAGGGGTAGATTTTCATCTAACAGCCAATCTAAAGGATTAAAAGTTTCCGTTGAAGAACCATGAGGATCAAGAACGTATACTTTTCTGTTTGACAGCTGCCTTGTTTTTTTTACCATTGGAGCGACTTCAGTTGAAGGGTCAAAAACGATCAGTGGACCGGAATATTTGAGACAAGTTGGAATAACATTACTGGTTGTTTTATAACTACCAGAACCAGCAAAAAATAACATATGGGTTGAATCAAAATTGAGTTTATATGTCAACAATGGCTGGCGACCACCTTTTCCCCATGTTGTTTTGTCTTTAGGATTAAAAGGGACATCTTTAACAAGATCTTTGTCGACTCTATAGCGCTCTCCTATGACGACTTCGCCATCACGAGGAAAAATCTTTTCAAGGCGTTTCATACTCATCCATTGAACACCACCAAAGATCGTATTTTTTGAAATTTTCAAAGGTGAAGCTTTAGGTAATGATAGTTTTATCGTGTAACCAAGGATAATAACGCCAATAACAACACCCCATAAAACCATCCTATCAAAGAAAGGAAGAACATCCGCCCATGTCATATTATCTTGACCTACATATGGACTAAGTCTGATATATTCATTTGCACTATAATAAGTTGCAAACAAACCAAAGATGATCATGGACGAAATAGTGATATTTTTTCTGATATGCCTTTTTTGTAATAAGATGAATGAAGAACATGAAAATGCAATAAGGATTAAAATATCCAGTGGCTTTGATCTTACAAACCAATAAGCATCATGCGTCGTTCCATTTTCTGTAATGTTATTGATGGTTATATTGACCAAAAAAGCTACAATGATTGAAAAGATGAGTGGCAATGCTAAAAATATAATCTGTTTTTTGTCTAATTTATTGACCATTTTCCCCCCTGCATACCAGAAAAAGCTTCTCTTCCTATTTTTTCGAAATTTTTGAATTTTTATCAAGTTTTGAAACGTAAAGCAAACCATCTTAAGATGAAAGACTTATCTGCCTCTCTAAGACGGGCTTTTATAAAAAGCTCCTCTAAACTAATTTTTCAAGAATTTTTCCAAAGTTTCTTTGATGCTTCACGCGCTATTTAAATTTCTTACTTAACTCTTTTACGACACTGTATATGCTTCTTAACAGAAAAAAAACCAATAACAATACGCATTAGTGTTCACTGAAAAAAAAGCGCGGTTTATCATGTTGTGCCGTAAAACCTTGTTGTTTAGAGCCGTGATATAAGGCATGTAAAACTTTCCATATTAAGTGTTTTTAGAGTGTGTAATAAATGGGCATGGCTTGCCCTGTAACGCCCTTTTTAAAGTGAACCACATGAATGGGTCAGGAGTAGGTCAAAACCCCGCCAACAGAAGCCGGACTGTTTACAGAGCAGCCCTTAAGTCAGGAATATGCATCCTTTAGAGCGTAGAGCGGGAGGAAATCAAAGAAGGATAAGGTAAACATAGCAAAAACTCCCGGAATCTCGCAATACTTATAAAGCAGGCTAATGTCTCATTCTTGTAAACGCCCCGCCCCTATACGATTAGAGCCTTTTTCATATTTTTGGATTTGTTGAAAAGTCACCCCTAACTGACT
>NZ_JBHIQH010000086.1:0-3441 GCF_042196485.1 Bartonella sp. AD24XZML
TGGAATGTCGGAAGCAGCGTTGAACTTTTGTGGTTATGCCATTCATCATAGTCCAGGACCTGCCCTTTATGTGATGCCGACCGTTGAGACCGCTAAGAAACTGTCAAAGTCTCGTCTTGATCCGATGATTTCAGCTAGCCCTGCTTTAAGTGAACGCATTGCTCCTGCTCGTGCAAGAGACAGTGGAAATACAATGTTTTCAAAGGAATTTTATGGGGGGACATTGATGATTACAGGAGCAAATAGTGCTGCTGGATTGCGTTCTTCTCCTATTCGCTATTTGGTTTTGGATGAAGTCGATGCTTACCCATTAAATGTCGATAATGAAGGCGATCCTGTAACAATTGCTGAAAAACGAACCTCTGCTTTTATTCAACGTAAAATTTTTAAATTGTCCACGCCGACACACCGTGACACAAGCCGTATCGCCAAGGATTTTATGCTTGGTGATCAGAGATATTACAATGTTCCTTGTGATGCGTGTGGTACGCTACAACCGATTGTTTGGTCACAAATCAAGTGGCAAAAAGGCGCCCCCGAAAAAGCTGTTTTTGTTTGTGCGCATTGTGGTCATGAACATGCCGAACATCGTAAGTCCACCTTAATGGCAGAAGAAAACGGTGCTTGCTGGATCGCAACACAGGAGTCAAGTAAGNCACAGTGCTTGGACTTTAGACACAAGATTTAAAAGAACCTCTGTATGTCTCTTCTTTTAAAAATTATAGAGCAAAAACCCTCAAAGATACTTCGTAAACCTTCTGTTGGTACGATAAGATCTTTGAAGGTTTTAAGAATAACAAAAGATTACAATGACTTCATTGTTTTATGCAGTTGTTTTTAACGAAAGGATTCCATTCATAGCGTATGGTCGGTCGACCGCTTTGAGAGCTATTTTCCACTGATATTTGACGAATATGATTGGAACGACATAAGAGCTCTAAAGCTTGCTTAACGGCTCTATTATCTGTTAAACCGGTCCAACTTCTTTGATGAATATCACGTAAAGTAAAAACATCGGGTAAATGATCACAGCGCTCGACAATCAATTTTGCCCCCTCTGTTGCTAAGCTATCCGCCGCCGCATAGAGCCTTTTGACATGACTTAACAAATATTTTTCCCATCGCAAGGCTGTTTGAAGAGCATCTTTATTGATTTCAAAACGCCCCCCTTCGGTTAATTCAAAAATCAATGCAAGGCTTACTATGGTCTTAGGCATTTTCAAAAGATGCGCTTGTAAGCTTTCAGAAAGGTTGTTCTCTTTGGCTTCTTTAAAAATCTTTTACATCCATTCACGAAAGATCTCTTGAGCTTCAGCAGAAAAGCGCATCACAAGAGGGTGTTCTGGTGAACCAAGGGGTTTATCATAAAGAGAACGAAATGCCCCTTCATAAGTTTCCCATGCCTCTTGATTGGGCGGTCTATCAACCCATTTCCAATCTTTTGTCTCATCGGGAAAGACCAGCATTTGAAAGCGTTGTAAGAAACCATCATTGCCTTTGCCATATAAAACATTGCGTATAAAGGGCAGAATGCGAGAGGGTTGAATGCCCCCTATAATAGAAACGGTTGCATTGGGAATAAAAATGGTTCCCCGCCCAATCCGGTCATAAGTAAATTGACCATCTCCATTAAAAGCTTCCAAATAAAAGGCACGGTCTGTTTGATATTCCTTGCGTTCCATATCTGTTAAGAAACCGGATAATTCATCACGCACCATCAAGAGACCACGGGGGTTTTCTTTTAAAAGTTCCCCAAGCTTTTCAACGGTCACATCATTGACAATAAAACGAGAGACATCCTCATCACGCGCATTGTCTTTAGAGAGGGTTTCAGACAAAAGAGCATGGGCTGTTTCAAGATCTCCTTTTTTTATTGCTTTATGGGCTTGTTTTTTCTTTTCGGATTTGTCTAAAGTTTCAAGTATCTCTTCAATTTCTTGTTTCTCTTTTTGCTTTAGCCAGTCTTTATACCATTTCTTTTGAAGGCAAGTGATAGGAGTTAAAGCGGCTTGCATGGTAGGTGTTTTCATGGTTGAAGGTTGACCAATAAGAGCGCCCCAGAGATTAGGCACCACAATCCAATCATCATGTTGTTTTGGAGCAACCCGCACGCCATTGCCAATGAGAGCAGCCAAAGCACAGAGAGCAGAGACAGCAATAAAATCCATAGGGGCTTGTTGACGCTCTGAAACGTCGTAAACATAATCCATGAATGGCATTGGGAGTTGTAATGGGTCAAAAGGCTCGACGGGTAAGAGAGTATATTCAAGTGGTTTTAATTCCCCCCAACCGTTTTGTTGCAATGCTTGCTTATAAGGAATAGCATCTAAACAAGTATTATCATTTAAAGAAACATTATCGTTATCATTGCATGAAACATTTTGATTGTTGGTATCGACAATATTGTTTTTATTCTCTTTCATTATTTACACCTTTCAGTATCAAAACATCATTGAAATCTAGACCGTAGGGGGCTTGCATGATAAAAACCTCAAAGCCTTGTCTATAAGCGCGCGCAGCGAGGGAAAAACCTGCTTTACGACCCGCTTCATCACCATCCATTGCAATTGTCAGACGGGCTTTGGTTTTGGGTAAATTCACATGCCTCATGCCATGGGTTGAAAGGGACGCCCATAAATTCACGGGCTCTGTTAACAACCCAGACAGCAAAGCCAAACCGGTTTCAATGCCCTCACAAATGACCAGATGTTTTGGATTACCTTGACTTAAATGCACAGCACACCCGTGACAGATCCCAACATGGCTTTGGCTGGTTTTTGATCTGTTTTACAGCCATTGTTTTGTAAAAAAGTTCTATGAATAGCAAAGGAGCCAGCCTCCTTAACAAGAGCAATCAACGCGGGCAGTTTAACTCCAGAGTGGTGTGGACATTTGCTATGAAAGCGTAAATCAGCAGGCAAATCACACGTGATCCCACGCATGCGTAAATAGGTTTCTGCTAAAGTATTTTTGATTGGTTGGCTTTGTTGCCAAATTACTTTTGCTCTCTCTGCTTTCCTTTTTGCTTGTTTGAGATCAGCACAAAACTGTTTTGAGAAAGAAAGCGTATGAGCATAAGCTTGTTTTCCAAGCAACCCAATTCTAATAAGCGCTTGTATGATCTCTCTAAAAGAGCAACCAGCATAACAATAGAGTAAAAGACGCCCATCATTTCCATAAGAAATAGATAAACTAGGCAACCTATCATCATGAGCAGGGCAACGGGCGGTTCCATAACGCCCATGCCAAACCCCACGCAAGGCACGTGTGATACCTTGCGCATTCTTAAAAGAACACATCATTGTAAATCCTATAACGTTGCGTCATAGGACGGATTGTGCTATCTCTAGATTGATGAGTTTGAGAAAGCCTTGTCCGTCCTTACGTGACAAGGTTTTTTTATGCCGCGTCATTTTGACGTTGCTGTTTCGCTTGCTCGAT
>NZ_JBHIQH010000087.1:0-4069 GCF_042196485.1 Bartonella sp. AD24XZML
AAACATTAAAGGCTGGTCCATAGAGATTGATAGTCGTGTTTTCGTTGGCTATCCCGTGCACACCTTCTTGTTTGAAAGAATTCAGCATATTCCCCAATGTCATTGTCCCGCGACTATGTCCATAAAGTTCTAATCCTGTAAGACCATAGCTATACATCAAATCTTTTGCTTCTTGTGTGGAATTGGTCAAACCCCAAAAGTTATTTTCCATAAACTTCTGATAGCCCGCGACTAGAAGTTCTGAGATAGCAGAATCAGCTTCTGGGAACACCACAAAATAAAGCGGTTCATTTTTTATTCTCCGCATGTTGCTCTGCATAAACAGCGGCTTCCTCTGGTGGCGTAAAGATGCCATTAAAGGACACATGCACTTTGCCATCAGAGCCTTCTTGTAAATGCTGCTTTTCTTCATCCGTTAAATAATGGAACTTGGGGATTTTTTGTCCACGAGCATCTCTTATAGGTACCCCATTCGCATCTATTTTATAGATTATATTACCCTTTTCATCACGGTCGACCACGGCGATGGGGTGCTCTTTGATAAACATGGTTTTATAGGAGTCATCGCTGTATTTAAACCCTTCTTCTAAGAGTTGAGTTGCCATTTCACGATTTTCATGGACGATTTGTTCCAGCTTGCCTACATCGAGCTGTTGTACACCCTTATGGGCGCTAGCAGTATCCCGATTAAGGGAGGCTATGGCTTGCTCAACATCTTGCCCTGTTAATGCCTTCTGCCCTGCTTCATCAGTAATGACGATAGTGCCATTGCTGATAGCAGATTTGGTATATCCTTCCTCTGAATCTTTAGCTTTTGAATGATCTAAGACATTTTTAGCAATGTTTTTCCCGACACCATATTTGCCCTGATACATCGGACCACCCGCCGAAATGCTTAAACCTTGACTGCTGGCTTGCGCATGCGCACTGTTGCTGATATCACTGGTGCTGATGCTTCCTGTGGTCAGGCTGTTTTTATCTGCCGGCGCGGTGCTTTCAATAATACCTCCGGTTAGGGTCGTTTTATCTTTAACGTTGATATTAAAGCCGCCATCACCCGCTTTGATGCCTGATTGTTCCACAACACTATGATAATCACTAGAGGATTTATCCTTGTTCAAGGAAATATTGGTTGTGGCTGTACCATCCTTTTCTCGGCTATTATAACCAATGGAAACAGAGTTTTGCTTGATTGAGAAAACAATCCCGCCATTCCAAGAGAAGGCAAGGATAGCGGATTGTTGGTCATCACAAACAGCAACACTTAAGGTTTGCATTCAGATGCGTTTTTATACCTTTTACAAAAAGGGCTGTTTAAGCGCTTTTCGACACTTCTCTGTGGGATGACAGCACCAGGCTGACAAATGGGGAGGTCTTTATAATTATAGCACCAATACGGACCACCGTATCTATCACGAAATCCTGCTTGGACCATACAAGCATCAATGGATGCCATTTGATTTAAACTGAGGTTTCTATTTTCTGAATCAGGATCGATAAGACTCGGCATTCCACATTCTAATAAGGCTTTTCCTATCTCAGTAAAATCTGCTTCCGCCTTCAACCACCCATGTACTTCCCCTGGAGGAGGTTTGTCAATATTTGATATGTCACATCCAGAGACACTTAACAGAACTATTCCACTTAATAATTTAAACAGTGTATTCATTTTTTTCTCCATAAATAACCTAAACCTAAATTATCTAAAATTGCATAAGGTGCATAAATTTTTGCATTATGATGTATTCCATAACTATCTTGACATTTTTTCCCCGCATTACCATAACACTTATGGGTACTAGGGTTATGCCCGATGAACGCTCCCCCTTGCTCTATCATTGGAGTTGCTGGTGGAAATATTGCATAAGGGAACCTCAAGGGTACCTTATAAGCAGTAGGTGGATTGTGACCAAATCCTGTACCAATGGGATCGAATATATGGTTTTGTAAGTAAATATGATCTTTTTTACCATCACTCACATAATAGAGTGCATTCGCTATTGATTGAGAGTTATCAGCTGGTCCAAAAAGATAGATATCTGTTTTTTCTGCTATACCGTGAATGCCACGCTGTTCAAAGTCACGCATTCCATTGCCCACTGTCAAACTACCACGGCTATGCGCACTAACAATCGCCCCTGTCTTGCCATAACGATAGATAAAATCTTGTAACTTCGTGGTCGAATTACTCCATCTCCCAAAATATTCATAAATTGCTACCCCGAACTCTACTAGCTTATCTTTAGCTTGGGGGTGGTATGTAAAATAAAGGGGTTCATGCTCATTATCAGCTAACTGAACCGCATTACGCGCTGCTTCATCTGGTGTGTTAAAAATACCATTATAGAACATACGCCTGTTGCCATCAGAGCCAGCTTGTAAATACTGCTCATCTTCAGCATTTAAAAAGTGATACAGAGTGATATATTCTCCATCGCTGTCTTTTATAGGTTCTCCATTTTCATCGGTTAAATAGAGGACATTGCCATTTTCATCATGCAAAATCTCACCCACTGGATGTTCTTTAACATTTGCGACTTCGCGCACTTTGTCCCAGTATCCCAATCCTTCATCCGATAAATCATTGATCATACCTACGCGATTATGTACTACCCCCTCAAGCGATGCGACATCTAGCTGTCCTACTGCCTGGTGTGCTGCTGCGGTGTTGCGGTTGAGAGAGCCAATGATTTGTCCAGCATCTTGCCCCATCGCCCTCTGTCCAGTTATATCAGTAAGAATGATACTCCCATCACTGATAGCAGATTTGGTTTCCCCTTCTGCTCCATCCTTGGCTTTGCCGTGATTTAAAACATTCTTGGCAATGTTTTTTATCGTGTCATTCCCAGAAATGCTAAACCCATGGCTGCTGGCTTTAGCATGCGCACTGTTGCTGATATCACTGGTGCTAATGCTTCCTGTGGTCAGGCTGTTTTTATCTGCCGGCGCGGTGCTTTCAATAATACCTCCGGTTAGGGTCGTTTTATCTTTAACGTTGATATTAAAGCCGCCATCACCAGCTTTGATGCCTGATTGCTCCACAACACTATGATAATCACTAGAGGATTGATCCTTTTGGAAAGAGGCGCTCATGGAGCCCCCACCACCCGTTTGTCCAGCACCAAAACCAACAGAAACAGAGTTTTGCTTGCTGGAAGTTTGTCCCGTATCACTGCGGCTGATAATGGCAAAATCACCACCAACTTCCATTTCTACATGCTCTCCAGAAACCACGGCGCCTGCCAATGTGGTGTTTGCCTGACTTATGGTATGAACAGTGCCGGTGCCTATAATATGGCTGTTTTTGTGTTGAACTTCCTCACTGGAACCTTCCCCTTGACTAAAAGCAGCACTGCCCGTTGCCCCTGCGCCACCCGTGCCATAACCGGTGCCAACACTCATTGAAGAACTTTCACTGCTGTTTTGTGTGCTTTGCGTGTTTTGTGCACTTTCAAAGGTGATATCTTCACCTGCTTCCATGGTGATATTTCCGCTCTGTGCATCATTTTCCAGCACATAGATTGGATTNGTGATATCTTCACCTGCTTCCATGGTGATATTTCCGCTCTGTGCATCATTTTCCAGCACATAGATTGGATTGGTACCAGCAATAATATCAGCGCCAACACCATGAATGCTGCCTTTGTGGGCTTGCATGTTAACAGCGCGTCCGCCTTCTATGCTATCTGTCACCGCTGTGGAGACTTGAGAAGAGGCTTCCGCTTTCTCTGTCTTAAAGCCCACGGTTACACTGCCAGATGCACCAGCCAGATTGGCAAGAGCATCCTTGGTGGAGCCCCCCACCCCTCCTAATGAGCTACTCAGTCCTTTGGTTGTGTTCCCCTTTTCCCCCGTATTGCCAGTCAGCCAATTAATAAAGTTCTCTCCTTTATTAAAGAGGTGATTGATTTTCATGCCGGTCAGTATGCCATTAATAACTGTGTTATTGCCATCCTTATTGTTCATACGATCCGCTGAATCTTTTAAGCCTTGTACCGTGCCAAGGACACCGATATCAACGGAAGTTGTCACACCAGCAAAAGACTTTTCATGCTTTTCTTTTGCGTTA
>NZ_JBHIQH010000088.1:0-2281 GCF_042196485.1 Bartonella sp. AD24XZML
CTTGTCTGTATAGCTCTCAGACGTTGCCATTCGAAAATTGACCACCTCGATGCCAGATGACATTGTTTTGCTTTCTGGATTAGCACCTAAATAGCCAATTAAAATCACTTTATTAAGCATGTTTGTAAGTTCCATTAAATGATGTAAAGATCATAACATACTTTATGTGTTTTTACAATGTTTTCAGTTGGCTAATAACAATTATTTAATGTTTTACATTATGTTTTAAATCACTAAAGCGTGTAAAATCGGATTGAAAGGCAAGGGGAACGATTCCTGTCGGACCATGGCGTTGTTTTGCTATAATAACCTCAGCTTTGCCCTTGGCTTGCTCCATTGCCTCTTGCCATTTGCTATACTCAGAGGTGCCTTCTTTGGGTTCTTCATTTTTGAGATAGTATTCTTCACGATAAACGAACAGAACAATGTCGGCATCTTGCTCGATTGAACCAGATTCACGTAAATCGGAGAGTTGTGGACGTTTATCGGTTCGGTTTTCAACTTGACGTGAAAGTTGTGACAGAGCAATGATGGGAATATTGAGTTCTTTTGCAAGTGCTTTAAGTCCCATGGTAATGGCTGTAATTTCTTGAACGCGATTTTCTAATGAACGCTTTGAACCACTTGTCATGAGTTGGATATAGTCGATAATCAAGACATCTAAACCATGTTGTCGTTTCAGACGCCTTGCACGGGCGGCCAATTGTGCAATAGACACCCCACCCGTTTGATCAATATAAAGAGGGATTGTTTGTAAGGAACGCATTGCGTGAATAATTTTTGCAAATTGCTCTTCTGAGATATTACCACGGCGCATATCCGAAGAAGAAACCTTTATTTGTTCGGAAATAATACGAGTTGCAAGCTGTTCTGTTGACATCTCAAGTGAAAAGAAACCAACAATACCCCCTTCATTGGCTTGGCTGTTATCACGCTTACAAGCATTAGCAATATTAAAAGCAATATTGGTAGCAAGTGATGTTTTACCCATCCCAGGGCGCCCCGCAAGGATAATTAAATCAGATGGTTGTAGCCCTCCCATTTTTTCATCAAGGGTTTTGATATGGGTAGCTATCCCTGAAAGCTGTGAGGAACGCTTTTTCGCAGCGCTTGCCATATTAAGTGCTTTTGCAATGGCTGTATCAAAGTTTTCAAAACCACCCCCATATTTTCCTTTTTCTGCTAGCTCAAATAACTGATTTTCAATCGTTTCAATTTGTTGGGAAGGTGTGAACTCCAGAGGCGCATCAAAAGCTGTATTGGCAACTTCATTGCCAAGATTAATCAAAGACCGGCGGATAAAAAGATCATAAATGACGCTTCCATAATCTTTAGTATTAATGATTGTTACAGCTTCTTTAGCTAAACGCACCACGTAATTATATACAGTGATATCACCAATTTTCGCATCATTTTCAACAAAGGGTTTAATTGTAATGGGATCTGCAATTCTTCCCTTTTGAATAATTTGTGAAATGATATCAAAAAGCTTTTGATGCAACGGTTCAAAAAAATGCTCTGCTTTTAAAAAATCAGAAACGCTATCAAGAGCATTATTATTGATAATGATAGCACCGAGCAAAGCTTTTTCAGCTTCAATATTATGGGGAAGTTGACGAAAAAAAGATTGTTCTTCTGTTTGAAAAGAAGGTAATTTAACAGCGTTCATTTTATTCGTTATGATTTAAATTGATTTGATAAATGATAATTATAAATCACTGAATCTACAGTGTGAATCCCATTTTTATTTTACTTAACAGCTTGCTTTTTGATACGTTTTGTGCAATAAAGAGATGTTCTTTTATATTTCGATTGGTTACTTTAATCGTTTATTTAGATCGCTAGCTGTTTTGATAATAAAAGCCGTATCAATTCATTTTGATGCGGTTTTTATGTATTAAGGCTTGCATTTTTACACGTTTTGTGTAATATATTTTAACATTTAAAATGTATAAGTTTCCAGTTGCAAACAAAAGGCGTGGCTTTTTTGCTATAAAGCAGCCCCCCGCCCCGTTATTTTATTTACGCTGCTTTTTCACTAATCTTTACAACGGTATCGTTTTCATAAATTTCACAATCCTCAGGAATCCCATATGCATAATAAGGGTTTTGTTCTGTATATGAATACTCATTTCTTTTTAATCTTGCATTGCCATGTACCAAACCTCTAATAGTGTGATAACCAGTCACTTTAGCATTGCCATAAACAGAACCATAGACCTTAACATACCCACCCACGCTAGCATTGCCATAAACCTTGCCATAAATTTTTGAAGAGCTA
>NZ_JBHIQH010000089.1:0-5178 GCF_042196485.1 Bartonella sp. AD24XZML
GTGAGAATGGGGCTTCTGAAATGGAGATCTTGGGTCGTTTGGGTTGGAAACGTGCATTGGACAAGCAAGGTTACAGCATAGATATGCTTTATTACAGGAAGGAATTGTAACATGGGGAGCAAGACACCAACAACGACAGAACAAAAGCAGGTACAAACAAGTGCCCCTCCTACTTGGATGCAGAATGTCTTTAAGCGTGGGGGTGCAGATGCGTATAACATGTATGATACAGGGATGGGTGGTAATGTATATGGGGGACCTCGTGTTGCCCCGTTAAGTGCTCCAACTTATCAAGCAATTGGAGGTCTTGGAGCTATTCCTCATCAGTATCAGAATTATATGAATCATTTGATGAATACTCCAACATCGTCTGCGAGAAACCTTAACTGGATTGCATCTGGTGGTTTGATGGGACCGAATTCTCAATTTGATGAGGAACTTAAAGAGGGCTTAAGTGAAATAAGAAATAGTATTAATCGACAGTTTTTAGGTAGTGGTCTTTATGGCTCTAGTGCGCATAACAATGAGTTACAGAGGGGGCTTAATGATGAATTAGCTCGTATCAAGTATCGCCAGCGTGATAGAGATTTACAGCATATGATGCAAGCCAATTCGATGATTGATCAACTAAATGAAAACCGCTTAGGCATGATAGGCAACTTATTCCCCTCTTATAATAATGCCTATACGAATATGTTGCAGGGGTCATCTGTTCTTANGTTGAATATGCTTATGAACGCCGGTCATGGCTTTGCAAGGAATTACGGCACGACGACGAATAATCATACAATCTCTAAGATAGAGGGCAATAATCCGTGGAAAAATGTAGGGGCTATAGGTTCTTTAGCACTTCAAGCAGCACCGATGGCTTTTGGTTACATGGCAGGTGGTCCAATGGGAGCAGCGTTGGCAGGAGGAGCATCCAAGTTTTTTTAGATTACATGAATCAAAAGAAAGCTCTGGAGAATAATTAAAGAATAGTTTTGTAGGAGAGTGTGATGGCATTTCCATTATTAGGCTTAGCTGCTGGGGTAGCAGGTGGGGCAGCATTGAGATATGGACCTCATATTTTTAGGTATCTTTATCCCAGAGTAGCTCCAAAAATGGTTACAGGGGCGAAAGGATTGGGACAATTAATGAAACCAAACCTGAAGAATCCTTTAGTAATTGGTGGGGCGATTGGGAGTATTCTGGATAATATAAATGAAGCACAAGCCCCATCCAACCCCTATTTACAGAATAGTCTGAATCCATATGGACCATTTATGCCCTATACGGCTCCTAGAGCGGAAATGCCTCTTGGATTTGATCAACATCCACCCATGCCAAATGCACTAGAGAGTACTCCACAAGAACTAAAACCTTATGTTAATGAACAAACGCAACCATTAGCACCCGCTTCCCCAACACCGACTCCTGAACTGACAGATGCAGAGAAATTTTTACAGTCCAATACTTATAAGTTTTTTCAATCAGATGCGTATCAGAAGCTCAAAGATCTTTTTGCAGGTATGGCAGAATCTTCATCAGACGGTTCTGGGTGGGATGCGCTTGCAAGTGGTGTGAAGCATCTTAATGAAGGTGATAAACGAAGAGAACAAGTCAATCAAACCGTCGAATACCTAAAATCTAAAGGCTACAGTGAAGAAGAGGCGCGGTTCATGGCTGGGAATAAAGATGCATTGAATGCTTTTCTATTACAAAAAGTGAACGGCGGTTATGATGCTAGATCTAAAGAAGAAATGGACCGCCTACGAGAAACAATAGATCTTAAAAATAGTGAAGCTATCAGTAGTAATACACTCCATGACATTGAACGTTTTATGAATTATATAGAAGAGAATGGTGATTGGGCTACGGGAAATCTTGCTGATTGGCAAGCTTCTTTTAAGGTTCCTCAACACCGTGATATGCGTTCACTGCTTGATTCCATTAAAAACCGTATAGGTATTGACCGTTTAGAAACGATGAGACGGTATTCACGCAATGGTGCTTCTGGTTTTGGTAACCTTACAGAAAGAGAGCTTGATATCTTAAAGAGCTATTTAGGAGAGATAAAGTACGACTTGGGTCATGAAGAGCTCTTGTTTAGGTTGAAAAAAATCCATCAGATTTTGGCTAAGATGAAATTAGACGTATTGAAATTGCTAGAAGACAGCAGCATTGAATTAACGCAAGAGAGTGTTGATAAGGTTACCTCACAGCCGCATTCTAAAGCTCCACAGCAAGGACGTAATGCTTTGCCACTTGTTACCAGCAAAGAAGAGGAAGATGCATTGCCTTCCGGTGCACGCTTTATTGGTGAAGATGGAAAGATAAGGGTTAAAGGGGCTTAAAATGGCATATATTCCTTATTCTCGCATTGTTGATGATGTATCTGATAATGATGGTACGTCTTCGGTGAAGAACAGTCGTGGTAATCAAGGAAAAACAACAACGGGTTATATTCCTTATTCCCCTCTTGTTGATGATGATACGGCTTCATTTAATACAAAATTTACAGCAGATGATTTTTCATTTGATGATAAAGATCTTACGTGGTCGGATGCACTAAGGAGTCATGGGATATCTGGTTTGACAGCAGGGTATAGTGATGAGATACAAGCAGCCAATGAAGCAGGTTTTACGGATTATTGGAGCGGCGATAAAAAGGCAGAAGAGGTTTATAATAGAAGAGTAGCCAAGGAACGTGCTTACCAAAAAGCCTTGGAAGAGAAACATCCATGGTTATCTTCTGGTGCTTATATTGCTGGTTCGATTTTACCAACATTAGCATCATTGGGGATCCCTGCTTTAAATTTTTTGCGAGCAGGCTCGACTTTAGGAAGTTTAGGTAGGGGAGCTATTGTTGGGGCAGGTTCTGGAGCTTTACATGGTTCTGGTGCAGGAAAAGGTTACAATGATACGGTGAATTCGGCATTAGCCGGTGGTGTTGGTGGGGCAGTTTTGACGCCGGTTGCTGCTTTAGGAGGTATAGGTATTTCTAAGGCAGTTCGTAGTTTAGGAAATGCTTTAAAATCGCCTCCACTTGTAAGGAATTATTTTAATCCTGCTCGTAAAGAGGTTTCAAATAAAGCTTTGAGAGAAGTTGCCAAGCAACTTTACGATAATAAACCCCAAAAGATCACGGAACGTCTTAGCTCAGAACCTCAGGAAGTATTTTTGACAGATATTAATGAAAAACTACGACAGACTTTGTGGAATGCGTCTAAAACAAATGAAGATGTTTATAATCTCTTGAAACAAGCGCATGAGAAAAGATTGGGAGGTTCTGTTCAACGTCTTGATGATATGATGGAGCAGACGATTGTTCCATACCAGCATAGAGATATTTTAAGCAGGACACTTAAACGGCAAGGGAAAGAAGCGCATGATCATCTTTATGAACAAGCAAGGCAAACGCCGATAGGACGAGAGTATTATCCGGCTCTTAATAAACTTTTTGAAAATAAAGGGTTTCAAAAAGCTCTTAAAGAAGCTGTCAATACTTTAGAGGAACACCCTCTCAGTATAAATCCTAGAAGGTTTTATGATAGAAGATTTAGCAGTATAACCTATAAACCTACGATAGAGTTATTAGATCAAACTAAGCAGTCTCTCGATGATTTAATCGAAAAAAGTAAGAAACATGGCGATAACCAAAAGATTTTAGGATACGAAGTCCTCAAACAAAATTTGGTAAAAATAATGGACGAAATCTCTCCTACTTATAAAGCAGCACGCGGTAGTGCAGCAAAATTCAAAAACTTTGCAGATAGCTTTGAGGAAGGTAGACAAGCTTTTGGAACAAAGCTTGAAAAGAGTTTTGAAAGGGATGCAGTTCAGGAAAATCTTTCTAAAGGGAATTGGACAAAACAAAATAATACCTATCAGATGGGTATGAGAGATGCCTTAGATGATTTACTCAGAAAAAATGATGACCCTATTAATGAATTTTCTAAACTTTTAAAACAAAATCTTGCGTCTGAGAATCTTGAAAGGACCATAGGACCGGAACGGTTTTCTACTTTTAAAAAGGCAGTAGATCAGGAGAAGTTCTACTCTGATGCAGCAAAAGAAGGTTTTAGCAAATTTGAAGGCGCTCCTGAGTTTTCTATTCGTGATGGAGTTAGTTTCCCAAACCTTACTGATATGCACACTCAAGCTTTTAAATTAGCACGAAACATATTTTTCCACCCGAATGCTCCAGAGGCGCTACGGGCAAGACAAGAGCTAGAGCGCGGTATAGCGAAGTTAGCAACTTTTGGCGTTAAAGGAATGGAGCGCAATGAAATTGCCAAATTGATTCAAAGTGCTTTGAAGTGGCATAAAGCCGGTGTGATAACGGATGAAGGCTTGAAGATTGTTTCTAGAGCTGTAGCAAAAGGGTTAGGTCCTAGTGCTTCAATAGAGTATGCGAAATGACCCGTTCTAGTCCTTCTGTTAATCAAGCGATACGGCAAACGGCAGCGCGTTATGGTTTGCCAGAGAGTTATTTGTACCGTGTTGCGCAAGTGGAAAGTGGAGGCAATCCGAATGCAAGGAATCCCCGTTCTTCTGCTGGTGGGTTGTATCAATTTATAGACAGCACAGCCAAACAATATGGTTTGCAGGATAGGTTTGATCCCATGCAAGCGGCAGATGCCATGGGGCGGTTGACGCTTGATAATCGCAATCATTTAAGCCGCCTTTTGGGAAGAGCGCCTAATGAAGCGGAGTTGTATTTAGCACATCAACAAGGAGCAAGAGGAGCCGCGCGGCTTCTTCAAAATCCCCATGCCAATGCGGCGCAAATTGTTGGGAGCAATGCGGTTGGCTTGAATGGTGGAAACAACGCTATGCGTGCAAGTGATTTTGTCAACCGTGTATTACAGATGTATGGGGGGCAGCCTCATAGAGCAAGTCCTACAGCGCATGGTGGCATTAGAAATAGAGACAACTTTTTAGAGGTTTTAAGGGCATTATTAGCATCACAAGAAGAGGCTTCGGAAGAAGAAGAGAGTGATGATGATGATAATCCTTTGATGACGCAATTCATGCGGGCGTTTTACGGACCATTTTACAGAAGCTAGGATTCACGAGAAATGTCAACGATTTATGATTGGTCGCTTAGAGCGTCGGATAATACGCGTTGTGATGCTTTAATTGATTGGTCAGAAGGGCAGCATCCTAGCAGTGTGAATAAGAGCGCCCGTGTGA
>NZ_JBHIQH010000090.1:0-1054 GCF_042196485.1 Bartonella sp. AD24XZML
GGCTTGTGCATTAGCACCAAAGCTAAAACAGCCCAATGATAGGAGCCGTGTGCCTATTAATAAAACAATCCCTGCCGAAATTAAGCGAGGAGACAGATGAAAAAGCGATTTATTATAACAGGAATGATTACCTTTTTGGGAATGCTAAATCTGGCACATGCAAATGCAGTTACAAGCGTATCTTACGACCCCTCGTTACATAAGGACCCAACCTCACCACCTGCTCTACCAGCAGAATATCTGGAGCTTATTAATCTATTAAAAAAAGGAGAAATTATTGAGCTCTTAAAAAAACAGCTTGAGTTGAAAAAAGAACAACTTTCGCAAACAGAAAAAACCTATCAGGCTATAACAAAGAGTCAGAAAACTGGACCTCAGAAAATAGACTTTTCTAGTTTTTTTCTCAAAGAGCCAGAAGCGCTCTATAAGAAAGATAAGCTTTCAAGGGAATCATATCAAAAGGTATTAGAGGACGAAAACAAAATTTCTGGGACTTTTGATCAAATGGGCACGTTGCTTTTTGAGCATTTAGAATTTTTCTCAATACTAAATAAAGCTATAACTTTAAAAAGTTTTGAAAACGTAGAAACTCGTTTTCAATACCTCAAAAGTCTATTTAATGAACTTCAAACAAAAGAAAACCTGAAAGATATTGCAGATCTTCAAGCACATATCGATGGTTCGTTAGCCATGATCCAAAATGAATCTATAAAGGTACAAATGGTAGCACATTTACGTAAGGCTGAGAAATCACTTATCAAAAGGAAAAGACGCGAACTTGATATGAAATTTTTTAACCATGAAGCAAAAGGGATGCCTACCATACGATAAAAACAAAAGCCACTGTAGAAGGTTCAGTACTATCCGAACAATTCAGAGGGACACAAAGATTTTATCAAAGTCAAGATATCGTAATGAAAATACTTAGGTAATGTATAAATGCAAATAACGCGTTTGGCATATATCTATATTTCAAGGTGATAAAAAGTTGAAAATTCGTTAAAGAGGAATTCCATGGACTTTACAGTGTTCACGCAACTTTTCAATAAAATTG
>NZ_JBHIQH010000091.1:0-1634 GCF_042196485.1 Bartonella sp. AD24XZML
ATGGTGCCCAAAAGAGATTCAATAATTTTAAATAAAATAAATGAGTTATTGCGATATGGGGGAAATTTATCATTATTGATTCCATTAACGTTTTTTATAGCACTATCCCTCATTTTTTTGGAGCTTTTTTATCGCTTCTATAGCTAGCCTTTTGCGGTCTGCGCTCTTTGTGTAAAGAGATGCCATGTTGTCGTCGGTCCATCCAAAAATTGCCTTGAGTTGTGATACTGTTGCACCTGAATTAGCGGCGCGTGTTGCTGCTAATTTTCTTAAGCCATGTGCTGATTTTTTGATTCCCGCCGCATTACACGCTTCACGGAATAAGTTTCCAAAACTTTCTTTTACGAGTTTATTTCCGTTTTTTCCGCAAATGAATGTTTCATTTCCAATAGGACCAATTTTTAGAGTTTCTGCTAATTCAGGCAAAATGGGTAGAAAAACATCTGTTTGGAATTTACTTTTCTCTGTCTTGAGATGAATGATATTATCTTTGACATCTTTCCAACCAATGCGGACCGCATCACCACGACGCAAACCCGTGTAAAGAAGAACATCAATCCAGACGCGTTCATGTGAACCATGTGACCAATGGTGATAATATTTTTCAACATCTTCTTCTGTCCAAACAGCAAATCCATCTTTGTTGTTGAGAGGAGGTCTTTTTATTCCTAAAGCTGGGTTATTCTCCAGAAGTTCTTGATCGATCGCCCAATTAAAAAGTCCATTAAGTGCTTTTAGAAAATTTTGGGCAGCTGTTGGTTTTTCTTTGCGGCGTTCAACACCCGCTGTAATATGTGATTTCTTTATTTCTCTATATGGAATGTTTCCTATAGCATCACATACCTTCATAAGGATAAGTTCTCTTTGTCTTTTCGTAGCTTTAGCAAGGCTATGCCAATGAACGCTGTTAAAGTATTGTTTAAGCAGCCATGCAAATGACCCTTCAACAAGTTTACCGGTTTTTGATTTAGGAAGTATAAGCCCTTGTAATTCGGCAAGTGCGCTTTTGTAGTTGTCAACAAACTCTTGCGTTCCATAGGTTCCGCGGATTCTAATACGTGGTCCATGACCAATACGTACATACCATACAATTTTGCCATGTTGAGTAATTTGTTTAACGAGATGAGGAGGGCGTGGTTTTGGCATGATCAATTTTACATCTTAGAGAGTGCGGTTTCGTAATATTCATTCTTTGACAAATCTAAAAGTTTGTCTGGGTGGCTAACTGAATTTGGTATTGGAATATCGGATTTAAGATAGATAAGCAGTTCACCGGTAGGTTTGATTTCTACGAGTTCACAACCTTGTTTTTTAGCTTCTCTTAAAGCGCGTGCAATGGCTGGTTGCGTTATAGCAGCTGGACGAGGCGCCATATCTTTTCTCCTTACATTGAGATGCAATTCACGTGTGGCGTGAATCACGCATTACTTGAAAGTGTTAAGAAGGGTGGGGGTGCTCGTAGATATGCGGGGAACAAAACACCCCCATAGGTTCAAGCAGCTTTTGTTGAGAGTTGTTGTATCTCTCGTTCTATCTCTGCTAAAAAGGTTTCAACAGCTTGATTGATCTGTTCAATTTGTTGATCATCACGGAGAACACGCTTGACTTTCATGCGCAAGTGAAAGAATTCTCCC
>NZ_JBHIQH010000092.1:0-1305 GCF_042196485.1 Bartonella sp. AD24XZML
AAAAAAGTCCCTTGCTGGTTATCTTCTTTGAGAGCCCAAACAAGTTTTGCTACTTCGCGTGCGGCTCCGGGCTCTCCTTCTGCCAAGGAGCCTGGCACTTGCCCCAACAGCTCTGGATTATCTTCATAGGTCACCCATTTCTTTTGTAGCTTAACACCAATTTCTATACGACCCACCATAGAAACATGGGTGAGAACAGCATCACAGACGGGAAAAATATCCCCTGCAATATAAATTTTGCCCTCTGTTAACGTGACAGTTTGCGTCTCTTTATTCACAAAAGCATCAGCGCGTTCAACACGGTCTCCTTCTTTAGCCACAAGGCGCCCCAAGCGGTCATGCCGCCCCCTGATAATGGTTTGAACTTCATTGAGTTCACCACTTTGGATGAAGGGACGCTGTCCATAAAACACCACGCTTTGTTGTTCATCTTTGCCGCGAGATCTATCAATTGCAAAGGGTAAACCGCTTTCATGTTTCATGTTAAAACCTCAATAAAATTTTGAATTGTTCGCGAACATCAGCACGCAAAGGAATGTTGACCGGTGTTTTGAGAATTTCTACACCACCACGCAGTTCATGAACCCCTAACCAAAGTTTTCCAGGAGGGGTTTGTTGTGCAAGAGAGCCATGAACGAGAAGGGAAACAGAGGCGGCTTGTTTGTCCTCAACATCATGAAAGTCTGTGCGGGCTGCCAGAAACAACAGAGTGCCGGTTGGGGAAGGATTAAATCTGTTGCCACAATGGTTATAGACACCCTCTAAAACCTGCTCTACAGGCGCTACAGCATAGCATCGGCGATACCCAATCAGAGTGTTGTTTGCGTCTCTTAAAGCCAAATAAAGGGGACGGTTGCTAAACCATTCTGCCATGAGGATATCACGTTCATGTTTTTTGACCGAACACCACGGAAAATTTGCCAAATCCCATGGGTAATCAATTTGGTTCCAGCTTAACTCCTCGTCAAAGTCATCTATCCAATTGCCAATAAGCTTGCCTTCTTCTTTTGTGAGAACGCATTCTATCTCTGTCGTGCGTCCAAAGGAAAACAAAGTTCCCCCAGCTGTGAAACGGATACCGCTCTCGAAATCCAACATGCTGTCATCAAGGCGTGACATATTGGCTTCCAAAGCTTGCACATCATACCCCGCAACACCACGACGAAAATCAGAGCGCAAACTTTTGGAGAGATCTGTGATTGCTTCAATGGCTTCAAGGCTGCTTTGTTTAGGGAGGCTGTCAAAGTACAGTTGAAAGGAATTCCACCAAGCACGCCCAGACCAAGCGGGTATAAAGCGGGCTGT
>NZ_JBHIQH010000093.1:0-3069 GCF_042196485.1 Bartonella sp. AD24XZML
CAATAAAAGTGACATTCCTGCTCTCAACCCTGATCGCTTGAAACAAACCTATCAAGCTGCACTCAATGATATTGGTTCTGCAATAACAGCTTTCAAAAATGATCCTTCTCACTATCGCACCACTTTAAAAAATCTTGGTGAGCGTTTGTCTGATCGTGTAGAAGATCTCACAACAAAATTTGATCGAAGTGATATCATCAACGCGCTTATGAAGGATGGCATGACCCGTGCGAATGCACAAACAGCAGCCAACCATGCTGTTCAACTCTATCAAAGCGCAGAGGAAANAATGCACAAACAGCAGCCAACCATGCTGTTCAACTCTATCAAAGCGCAGAGGAAAAAACCGAAAAAGCTATCAAAGCCCTTGAAGAACAGGCAGAAACACTCTCAGACAATCTTGAGGATACGGATCAAGGGAGCAAAAAACACTGCAACTAAAGCCACAAAAACAGCCTCCAATATGGGGTGGTGGGGCTTTTTAGGAAGTCTGGTAGGCGCCATTATTTCCAGTGTTTTTGGTTATTATGGCTACAAAAGCCGTAAGGATACTTTCAAGTTTTAAAACTTCTGCCTCTAAAGCAAATACATAAAAAGCTGCACGCATAGTGCAGCTTTTTTTGCAAAATTTTCTTGATTTTTGTATGTTTTTCAACACAACAAGAATTTTCGAAATCCACGTGGAAGCTTTTATAATCGTGAGAAACAAGCCTCAAAATAAAAGATTTTTTTAATAATTCTATTTTTTATGTTTTTCCTTTAAAAAACTTCTTAAATGAAGTGTTGACTCCATCGATTATATATGCGTTACAGCATAACAAATATGCGGCTATTGCTCTATTTTTTCCATTTAAGCCAAACAAATTTCGCAGAAAAATATTCCTCTACGATCAACAACTTTTCTCAATGTGGAAAACATATCAATCTTACATCTCATGTAAGAGGAAGCATTATGCGGTTAACATTTCATCCACACACAATATGAGAGAATAAGTTGAATTCTCTGATACAAAGGGAATACTAACCTACCAAATTATCTATTCTCAACAAAGCAACACTCTCACCACTTCAATACCAGTATTTTAGTTTGAGGATACGAATACAATTTGCATTCTAGATTAAATGTATCAAATAAACAATGGTTTAACTTTACATGCTTCAAACAAAGGACAAAATTCTATAATCATGCGTTATTAAAATTTTTTTTGTAAATATTTTTATACAGATATCAAAAATCGTACCATTGCTTTCAATACAAGAAACCGACATAAAAAATTTCATATTGAATTACCAAAATAGTCTTTTACAAATTGTGATATTAGAGCAAACACTTCATTGGCTAATTATATGAAAAATAAAATAGAAAATGCATTTTAATAAATATAAAAGCAAATTTTTTTATAAAAGAATATGACAAAAACTGATAAATCAACTTATGATCATGTTATTTATGATTCAGATATTGAATTCAGTTTTGCACAATCGTTTGAAAAAAACGATGAGATTAAAGTTTATGCGAAACTGCCTAAATGGTTTAAAATTGATACACCTCTTGGATCATATACCCCCGATTGGGCTGTATTATTCAAGCAAGATGGGTAAGAAAAACTGTATTTTATTGTGGAAAGTAAAGGAAGTATTTTCGAAGACATGTTGCGCAATCTGGAAAAAGCAAAAATCCATTGCGGTCGTGAACATTTCAAAGCTTTAGGAGAAAATACCCAATATATTGTTTCTGATAATTATCAAACTTTTATCGATCAAGCACTTCAAAAAGATACCATAACAACTTGAAAAAATGTTTTGGCTATGGAAACAGCCCTCCCCTGTTGTTTATAAAATGCAACTTTTTCCTACTCTATAATTTACAAGCTCTTCCTTATAACCGATTTTAATTTTTATTAAACAATCAAGAGGTTGTCGAACATTTTCCAGAAAGGGCTGCACATTTAAGAAAAGAAAATTATAAACTATTGAGAATACATTTGACACCCAAACAATCATTTAATCATAAAAATGATCTATAAACAAACATTGGATTTTTAAGTCAATAATTTGATTTATAAAGATTTTCACATTTTTCATGTTAAATAATAAATGCAAATGGAGCAGGCATGCACGTCTCGTGTAGGTTCTGCTTTTGCTCTCATGCAAAGTGAATTGACAGTAAACAGACTCCTCGATAAACTCATCAAAATCAGCTTAACTGATGGCTTCATTTTGGAGGAAGAGGAGTTTGTACACAAGAGAAGCATTTGGGGACCATCAGCACTTCCAATCACATTCATCCCAATATCGCAACCAACAAACGCGTATTAATTCTCAAAGCCTGTAATTTATAGAGCGGGACCAATATTTTAAAGAATATCAACAGGGGGCATAATAATGCAAAAGGTAGGTTCCTATACTCAATCAGAAAAGTATGTCATATATACCGTCATTATTTCCAGCATACTTCCTCTGCTGGACGGGAGCATTGTCAATGTCATCCTTCCTAACCTTGCGCATTATTTTTCAGTCGGAGAAAATAATATACAATGGGTTGTAACATCCTATTTTCTCGCCACCGTGCCGGGATTGCTGATGACAGCTTTTGTGCAAGGAAGAATAAGTATAAAAAGCACTTGGCTTCTTGCAAGCTTCATTTTTATGCTTGGATCACTGGGAGTAGGATTAAGCTATAATTTTCCAACTATTATATCTGCCCGCATCGTTCAAGGTTTCGTATAAAACTTTGATTTATAATGATAATCTAGCATTATTTATATTGAATGAGAGTCCCGAATAACGTAAGATTCTCTCATTTCAAAGCTGTTTATCTTGAATCAATCAAAACCATTCCCTTGCACGTCAAAAGCGGGGCTGGTGTGTGGGTAAAAACTGTATAAGAAAGGACTAAAAATGGCTCTTATGAACCGTCTTAATGCAAGATCTGTCGCAACATTGGGAGCTGGCAAATATAATGATGGTGCCGGCTTGCTACTCCATAAGCGTAAAGATGGAGGTGCTCAATGGCTTTATCGTTATACTATTCATGGACGCCGCCGTGAAATGGGTTTGGGTGCCTTG
>NZ_JBHIQH010000094.1:0-14514 GCF_042196485.1 Bartonella sp. AD24XZML
ATTCACTTTTGAAAAATTTTAGAGAGCTCCAGCCGAAAAAACAAAAAGCAATCTTGTGGTTGATTTCTGATTAAGCAAAAGCGCACACAAAGCATAAATCCTCCGCATCATTTTACGGATATACGTTTTTATTTTACGGATCAACGTTTTGATGCTTCTCCACATTTACAGCAAGCAGCCAAACGAAACTTTCAAATTCCCCTCGCACCACTTTGTAAACATAGGTTTGTCAACAATACAGCTTCTTACTCTAGCCAATTCCCCTGCTGATTTCAGATCACGACACCACAAAGGATAATGTTGCATCAAACGCGACAGATACGTCCTATTTTAAAATATTCTTGCCCCTTCACCACCCTAAAGTAAGATCACGCAAAGCACCGGTCAATCCCACTTCAAAAACAACTTTCCCCACACCCTCTTTCCTCTCTCGTCAACGCACCCACCTCTTCATCGCAACTCCCTCCCTTCATAAAACTCTTCATCCCCACACCCCAATCTTCTCTTCACATTCCATGCCATGATAAAATCATACACCCCACATAAAGTCCCAGCTTCCTTTTTTACATATTTCCGTTTTTACGCTTTTACATATTTACAGAAAGCAGAAAATCTGTAAAAAATGCATTACACAATAACGTTTTCAACAACTGTCATTAAAATCTCGCCTTCCTTTTCATCTAAATCCCTCTATTTTCACTTAAATCATAGATATAAACCGCCCTATTATTGTATTGAGCAGCATAAAATTTTTCGACAAATTCTAGCGATCAAAAGGGGCATAAGAAGCATTTTACGACTTTTAAAAGAATTTTTATTTACATTCAGTGCTTTTTTGTAACGTAGAAGAGTACATTTAATTAATTGACTATAAGAAAGTTTGAAATAAGAGAAGCTTTTCGTTTTTCTCGTTCAACATCCACAACGATAACTCATTCTTATAAATCAATTTTTTTCGTAATACAAAACGCACCAAAAGGAATAGACCTGCGTTGCATATTCACACGTTTGTTTTAAAGAAAGATCTCTCAACGCTCCATCACACCCATTTTGCAAAACGCTACCCGTAAAGGAATGGTAAGCTCCCATGAAGTGTATAAAATCCATTCAGCCCTCCCCTATCTTTACGCTTATGGAGAAACAAGTTTACGCTTATGGAAGAACAAAGCCGGCATCATCACAAAACTCTGCCAGCTCCCAATGTTGCAGACAGCCTTCAGTTCAAGAGATAATTCATTAAAGGCATGCCTTTCTTGCACAGTTTTGACCCACATGCACGACCCACCACTTATGATGTATAAGCAAATAATTTTAATTGATTTAATATGAGAGAACTGGTGATGAGAAATTTTATTATATTCAGCAACGCTCTTCACGGTAAAAATGGTTATTTATTATTATAAATCAATATCTTAACAAAGAAGAGAGTCATCATCAAGACGCTTACCTTTTTCTAAAAAAAGGCTTCACACTGAAAGAAAACATCTAAAACTTAGATAAAAAAAAAGGTTTGCCTCTAATAAACAAACCTCTGCAGAAAATTATTCACATAACTTTCAAAATTTTAAATTAATCCCTCTAGAAGCAATAAAAACGCTTTAGAAGCACCAAAATGAATACAAAAACTTATTTAACACAATGTTAAGAAAAATCAAGAACAAAAAATTTTTATCGTTAATGCACCTTTAAAAAACGAGGCTTCTTAACCCACGCGGCTCAAAAGTCCGGGGCTTCTCTACAAACGCCTCCAAACCAATCAATCCCTTCATCTCTCTCAAAAGACAGCATAAAAGGTTCACAATACAAGTCTTCGCTAAAAAAATATCAATCGCCAGCGCTTATAAAAGTCAGCGTTGGTATAAAAGATCAGATTATCGAACAATCTTGCTGAAATGTCTTCCCAATAAATAAAAAAGAAGCGGATTCTTAAATATTTCCGCCTCTTTAACAATAAAAATTATAATGAGGGATTATTAAAAAATTTCAAGACTATGAAGGGAACCAATTTGATAACAATTCATACCTTACAGGATCATCGGCACACTGTCCACCACCACATTCCAGTATGGTAGAAATCAAATTTGCCGCAATCAAAAATACAAATAAGAAACTTGCCGCTTTACTCAAGACTGGAAAAGGAGAAAATTCTTTGAACTTGTGTGCCAATTCGCCTAAAATCATGACAAATGAGACAGCAAAGATACAAAGGACAGAAATAATGAAAGCCCAAGTATAAAAATGCAATCCAAAGAACGTTGAACCATATCCTAAATCATCGGGTGTGATATGCAAAAACACTTGCCGTGCTGCCACAGCACTGGTTACCATACAACCGAGAATAACCATACCATAATGGGTATTTTTCACCTTATGGTGAATATTGAGCAAGAACCCACAACCTGCCAGCATCAATCCAACGCGCTGCAGCAAACAAAGGGGACAAGGTAACTCAAACTTTACCAATTGATAATAAAAAGCCACCACCAAGACAACGGATAACCCAAAGAGTCCTAGCGTATTCATAAAGATAACGAAGTGAGGATTTTTTTGTTCAACATGTTCCATGGCTATTCTCTCAAAAAGATAAATTTAAAGTGGAAGTTGCGTGATGATTGAAAGTAAGAAGAATGACAACGAATAAAATTGCCCACAAAGCATAACTTATATTTTTTTTACCACACATAGTCGTTACTGCAGTACCTAAAGCGATTAAAAATGGAAGAAACATAGCTTTTAAATCTCCTTTACATCCGTTGTTTAACTCTTATTTATTTCAGCGTTCACCATATTACAAAATTGGGCAAAAAAGAGACCATGGATTTATTATTCACAATTCGTCACTCGCGATTGATATTACCATTATATTTAAGTGAAAAAACAAAGAACGATATAATCGCTCAGAAGCCCCTCTCAACAAAAGCGTTAAAAGCACAAAAGCGTTGATTATCGCTTCCCCTTATATCGGCCATTGTTAAAGATATATCGACAATTATAAAGATTATATCCCCCACTCACAAAAGAATCACTTGAACAACAAAATAAATAGGCTTTGAAATCGAGAGATATACATCTCTTTTTTTCTCAAAAGAATATCCTCATTTTGCAACACATTTTTGACATAAAAATCTCTTTTTCTCATAAGCAATGTTTCAAATTGCAACAGATTTTATATCATATGGTGATCTTGTTTATTTTAGCAAATAAAAAATAAGACATTTTTTTAAAAAAACTTATAATCAATGGCTTTTCCCCAATGCATTTTTCCCTTTTATCTTAAATAAAAGACAATGCCGCAAGCTCAACAGCCTCATGGGTCCCACACCACCCCGTGACATTCCCCTCCCCCCTCACAAGAAGGGCTTCATGCCTTCAATAGTTTAGTTTTTCATCTCTCGAGATCCCCTTTAAATTTTTAGCTTTCCACCTTATTTGAAAAATAACTGTTTCTCTGTCATCAATTGGCTTTTCAAAGAGAATATAAAACTTTAAAAAAATAATGATAAAGAATCGCATTGAACCTTGAAAAGGATAGAGAATGATGAAAAAATCATGTGATGTCGCGATTTTAATGGGGAGCCAATCGGATTGGCAAACGATGTGCCATAGTGCTGATATTTTGACGAATCTTGGTATTTCTCATAGTTCGCATATTGTCTCAGCACACCGAACTCCTGAACGCCTTTATCAATTTGCAAAAGAAGCAAAAGAAGCAGGTTTTAAAATTTTAATTGCCGGTGCAGGGGGAGCAGCCCATCTTCCTGGCATGTTAGCAGCACTCACTCCCCTTCCTGTTTTTGGCGTTCCAGTGCACTCACACTCTCTTTCGGGTCAAGATTCCTTACTTTCAATCGTGCAAATGCCAGCAGGAATACCCGTTGGCACATTAGCCATTGGTAAAGCAGGCGCAATTAATGCAGCTCTTTTAGCCGCAGCCGTTATGGCCATTTACGATCATGATCTCGCACAACGATTACAAGATTGGCGTCAACAACAAACAGCCAATGTCGCACAAACACCGGTAACAGAGGTTTAAAATGGCACCGTTCCCCCCCCCCCCCTCCAACACCACCTCGTCCAACACCACCTCATCCAACACCACTCCCTTCACCATGTTACCTCCAGGCAGCGTCATTGGTTTAATCGGGGGCGGACAATTAGCACGGATGCTCGCCATAGCGGCTGCAGAATTAGGATTTCGAACCGTTATTTTTTGCCCTGAAGCAGATTGCCCAGCGGCCCAAACAGCAAACAACCATATTGTTTCCTCCTATGATGATATATCAGCCTTAGATCATTTTATTTCTCAGTGTGATGTTGTCAGCTATGAATTTGAAAATCTTTCGCTTCAAACGGTTCAATATGTAGAAAAGAGCAAGCCTGTTTATCCCTCTTCGAAAGCTTTAGAGATCACGCAAGATCGACTTTTTGAGAAACAATTTTTGCATGATCAAGGAATCGGCACCGCGTCATGGCATGCTGTTGACAATTCTTCTTCTCTTCTTTCCGGTCTTGATGCATTGGGCGGGCGTGGTCTTTTAAAGACGCGTCGTTTTGGTTATGACGGAAAAAACCAGATCAAGCTTGATCACCCAGATGAACAAACCCTTGATGAAGCCTTAAGGACTTTTCAGGAACAGCCTTGTATTTTAGAAGAAATAGTCCCTTTTTTATCGGAAATTTCGGTTCTTTCGGCACGTACAAAACAAGGAAAACATATTTTTTATGACTGCCCTGAAAATCAACACAAAAATGGTATTCTTCATAAGTCCTTTGTTCCATCACATATTCCACCTGAGGTGCAAAAAGCAGCACAAGAAATCAGCTTAACAGTTATGGATGCCCTCAATTATGTTGGTGTTCTTTGCATTGAATTTTTTGTCTTAATGGATGGTAATCTGTTAGTGAATGAATTAGCGCCGCGTGTGCATAATTCTGGTCATTGGACACAAAAGGCGTGCATAACTTCACAATTTGAACAACATATCCGTGCTATTTGCGGACTTCCCTTAGGCAGTCCCTATCGCCACAGCGATTGCCAAATGACAAATCTCCTTGGGAACAATCTCAGCACTTTAAAATATTTTCTCACACAAGAGCGCACATCAATCCATTTATATGGCAAAAGCACTGTTCACCCCCACCGCAAAATGGGGCATATCATCCAATTACTGGGACCAGCCAACAAATCTTAAGCCCACATATATACAAATACTTTTTCCCCAAATGAACTGAAAAAACAACCTCCCCCCACACCGATATCCAAGCAGCACAACAAGCGCTCCCAACCCTTCAACTCCACCCCCTTAGCTCTTCTCCCCTTCCTTTTCTCAAAAACATCCCCCCACGGCTCAAAACAATCCACCAGCCCCCAACTTCCCCTCAACGGATACCTTCCACAGCATAAATATCCCCCATAACATACACAGCCCCTTCATTTTTCTTTTAATGCCAATCTTTAAGAAATAGACTGATCTATTGCACCCTATAGATACCAATCCCCATGATTGCGCTTTTATTGTCTCTAGCTTCTCTTCTTATGTTCATTTTTTTACAAAAGCATTTTCACAAAAGCATCGTTTTGTTTTCCATAAAATCGCTGAGAGGTAAAACATTTTACTCTCCCGAAACAACTCTCGCAAACGCAGCCCAATATCGGACAGACGATAGCCCCCTCCAGCATAGCAACTTTCTTCTTTTTCTCCTCTCTCTTTTTCCTTCAACGGATAGAAGATTTTCTTCTTTCATTAATTTCCCCCCAACACATTCCTCGAAAAGGTTTCCTGAACTTCTCCCCAAAGGCTTAAGTTTCTTCTTTTCAGATCAATTTTTCTTCTCTCACAAAACCCTCCCTTTTTTAGTGCATCAATTTTTCCACCTTTTAATCCTGTTAAGAGAATGAATTATAAGGCACCTCACCACCGTATAATGCGCATTAGTTTTATGGCATCTCTTTATTGCATCTCACACAATTCTTTATGAACTCCCCTTATCGTAAACGCACTTTGTTTACGCATATTCTTAACCACCCATAAGAGATTGTCTATAACTCTCTAATCCTGCTCAGCAATGACATTCGTCACACCCAACACCACCAGCGCTTCATGAAATTCCCACAATTTTTCTCAATCCAAGCTTCTTTCAAGAGCACCTAATAATTTATAAATATAAATGTTTATTTTATTATCCTGATAAAGCTAAATTATACTTTTTAATACTATCATTTTAACACTATCATTGCCTTTAAAACGCTCATTGTGCGAAAAAATACTTCATTTCTAACAATAATAAAATAATTTCGCTTGTATCTTATCTTAATATGTGATTAACGTTCAGCACAAACTTAGATCTTTTTATAGCAAAAATACCATACAAAAGGGAAAAATAATGGAGAGGATCTCTTCAAACAAACTCAAAAATGAAAACAATGAAAATAAATAAGAAACTTTAAATGAGGCACAGTCTGTTCCTCCCCAAAAACGTAAAGGGGGGTCCATTTAGACATGTGTTGTTCCTTTTTCTTTTAACTTTTCGTAAACCCATTGTTCTCGTAACGAAAATCCTGTCGATAATCTTTTTATTAATGACAGGAATTCTTTGTCTAATATACCTCACAGGAGGAAGAGAAACACTGCCCCTATTGATCGGGATACCAATGATCATTACGTCAGCTCTCTTTGGCATTTGCAACATGTATATAAATTGGTATTATGACATACTTTTATTACGTCTATCGCTAGACAATGTGAAGCTTTCACTCTTTCAATAAACATCATCATAGACCACCCTTGGGAAGGTCAAATTTTTTCTGCAACATGGATATTAAAAGGAATTCAAACTATCCACATTCAAGAGCCAAAGTATATTCTCAGTATACTGGCTCCCTTATTGGATAATTTGAATTCCCCATCTGCTCGACAATATCCAGCACTCCACCCACGTAGAAATAATTGGGTTGCAAAGAATCATAAACTATTGCCTTAAAAGAGAAATTTATGCATAATCTTTCACTCTAACAGCACAGATTTAATCCCTCATTAAAAGTACCGAGCGCTCCGCTCCGTCCTTGATCTCCACATCAAAGATATAATTACAGGATATGATTACAGCACTAAGCTTATCCATTCCCAAACCAAATATTCTCTCACCCCTCACGTAAAATAAAAAGCCTCAAACAGAAGACACTTGTGTTGCCAATTTACGCACTTGTTTTACCACGCGCTTATTTTAAAAAAACATTTGGCCAATGCACATTGCCACCACTTCACAACAGCAGCCCCTGTCATAGAGTGAAAGCTCTCGGTAATAGCTTAAACATTCATAGTGCACCGCCCTCTTTAAACTTATGAAGCGTAAACACCAACCTCATCACACCGCTTTGTCAGCCCCCAATGTTACAACACTCTTAGCATTTGAAAGCATTCATAAAAGACCGTTTTATTCCTTATCTTCAAGTATCTTTACCATAGATCAATCCCGCTTGTGATATGCAAGCAGCGAATGCTATGCTTAAAGATACACAGATTTGCAATGAGAAAACCTTAAGACTATGCGAAACTCTTATTTTACTATGTTTTCTCTGAACAATAGAAATTTATCCTTATCAATTCATCATCTTTGTCATCATCATGCGGTTTATTTTTTAGGTTTTAAGAATAAGCCTTAAGAATATCCTCACACACGAACAAAAAACACCTCATGTTATAAATTTTACATGAGCCTTACTTAACGATGATATTTTACGAAAAAACAGGATTATTTTCTCACAAATAGGAAGCTTTTACTTTTTTCCACTCTTTGTGCTTTTTTGTGTTCTTTTTTTTACGAGAAAATTTTTACCTTCAAGGACAACCCTTAACACACCCTAAGGAATTTGTAAGGGATATACCCTTGACAAGAATAAGACTTCTTGTTAGATTTCTCCTACTTTTTTTGCAATTTTCACTTATCGTTGTGCTAATGAAGTGTGTTAATGCGTGCCTTAAGAGTGCGCTTTTCTTTTTGTGATCACAGTGAAAAAGTGTATCGTGTGATGTTATGATGCAAGTACGATATCGCAATGCAATGCTCATTAAAGTGAGCAGTCTATTGGGGTTGTGGTATTGTATTTTCGTGTTTTAATATTGTATTATAGTATTGTGTTACGTAAACTATTTAAACGGTGAATATGATGAAAATTAAAAATTCGCTTAAAGCACTAAAAGAGCGCCACCGTAACAATCGTTTGGTGCGTCGTAAGGGTCGTGTTTATATTCTTAATAAAACGAACCCACGTTTTAGAGCACGTCAGGGCTAATTCTTTTAGGGCTAATTTCTTTAGGATCAATGTTTTTATGCCTACTTTAATTGTAGGCTTAAAAATTTTTTCTTGAGTTTTTTTTGTTATAAGTCCGTTGATTACGAGTCTAGTATTTGATAATATTTGGTGATTTATCTTTTGGGGGCTTGTTTTTATGGATTTTTCTATTTTTTTAAAAGCCTTTCGATTTTTTCAGCTGCGTTTTTTCTGTATTTTCCAGTGCACATTTTTTCTTTCTTTTGTTGGCGTTTTTTGTTTTGTTCCCTCGAGCTATGGACAAAATCCTCCTTCTCTTCCTGAAGATCGGCCTTCTCCACAATCGCTTTTACCGTTAGATGATCTTATTCCCAATTCTCCTCCCCCTTCCTCAACGCCCTTCGATTCTGATTCTTCGGCGGTTATTCTTGAAGATCTTGACAAAGAGCAGCTTTCCCATGTTGACAGAATTAAGCAGCGCAAAGAAGCAGAAATTTCACGTTTACTCAAAGAATTGAAATATTGTGCTGATGTTGCTAAAGCGAAAAAGATCAGTCAACAGCTTCAACATTTATGGTCTCAATCGGGGAGCGAGACGATTGATCTTTTGATGTCATGGGCTGAAAATGCGCTCAACAGCGACGATTATGGACTTGCGCTTGATTATATTGATAATGCTCTTGCACTTTTACCTACTCATGCTGAAGCTTGGATAAGACGCGCTTGGATTCACATTCAACTGAACGATTTCAAACTTGCCCTGCTTGATCTCAACCATGCTCTTGAACTTGAGCCGCGCAATTATAGTGCTTTTTTTGAACTTGGCGTTGTCATGGAAGCAACGGAGCGTCCAAAACTTGCTCTTAAAGCTTATGAAACAGCATTGGATTACTATCCACAAATGCGCAGGATTCAAAAGCGCGTGCAAGCTCTGTTAGACGAACAATCACCCCAAGCTCTTTAAAACCATTCAAAAACAAGACACTTTACGGCATCTTTTCAAACCTAGTTAAGACGCAAGCCGGTTTCACATTCCACTCAATAAACTGCCCCTGCTTATAATCACACCATCAACCCCCACACAATTCACAGTACTTTTTTTGAATTTTGACTTTTTTGTATTGCAAGCAGCGTCCAAACACTGCCAATATACTCCCTACAGAATTTCTTCTCATAGCAAGCAAACGCTTCCACACCGGAGTCCTCTTCACGCCGTTTCTTCTTTTCACACCTTCTATCATGGATAAAAAAAAATTTGTAAACACGATCCTCAAAAAATACTTTTTGAAAAAAGCTTAAAACATCGCTTAGCACCTCTGATAAACTATCATCATCTGTTTTTTATTTTTAAGCTTCAACCATAGCAGCACATACCGTATCGGCTCTCCTCCACCCCTCAAAATTGATAAAACAGCCCTGAAATATGGATTCACAAAGCAAAAACTTCAAAGACGCAACACCAATTCAACCAACATCCTTGAATAAGAAATATTTCCCTTCAAACCTCCTCCAAGTATTCCCGCGAAACATAAAAATCAAGCATTGTCCCAAAAGAGCCAATCAAGCCATTGCCAATAAACCGTTCTGCGTCACTCAAACACCCACCCCCACTCATATTTTTTGCTTTTTTACTTTGAATAAGCCATCCATCATACAGCCATTTCGAGAAACCACCAGCAAGGTTATAAAAACTCTCCTGAAATACTTTTTGAAAAAGAAGAGAGCGAGGTTATTTTATCTCTAGCAGAAGCTCTGAAATTGTTTTATATTAAGGAGGGTGTTCTGCGCTTCTCGACAGGAAATAACGTATTCCTGAGACCTTAATGATCTCCAAGGGAGCTGTCCCTGATCAAGCCCGTGGGCTTTTTCATATGGCGCCCACCTATTTGTATAGGTTCCCGGGATCAGCTTTTTCCATCGGCTGTTGTGGATCACCCTTTATTTGTATAACTTTTTTGCATAAAAATTTTTCCAGCTAAAATTGAGAGCGTCCTTTTACATAAGACCAATGACGATACTCTCTTTTCAAGAAATAAAAATTACGATAGGCTTTATTTTATAAAACAGACAGCACTTACAAATAATC
Organism: Bartonella sp. AD24XZML; assembly: GCF_042196485.1. NCBI lineage: Bacteria > Pseudomonadati > Pseudomonadota > Alphaproteobacteria > Hyphomicrobiales > Bartonellaceae > Bartonella > Bartonella sp. AD24XZML. The sequence goes on from NZ_JBHIQH010000094.1 coordinate 10,359, forward strand.
CCCTCTGTGAATCTGCTTCATCCCTTCCCGCTTCATCCCTTCGCACGCAAGCAGCGCGAGAGCGGTTTATCGCATCAAGATGCCCCCTAAAGAGCACACACTTTTTTCATGCTTTTTTTTCATGAGCACAGCTCTTGTCCTAACAGAGATTTACAAAACGCCAACAATGGATAAAATACCAGCATCTTATAAAATAATTGACGAGACAATGACAAATAATCCCCTCTATGAATCTGCTTCATCCCTTCGCACACAGCAACGCAAAAGCGGTTTATCGCGTCGTGATGCTCTTTTAACAGAAGAGCGCGCACTCTTTTCGCAGCGTGCTTGTTGCCACTTTATTGAATACCTTGAAAAGAAGGGCACCGATTTTTCACGCCTCATTTTAGCAGGCTATTGGCCCATTAAATCGGAAATTGACCCGCGTCCTTTACTGGATGCTGTAGCGTTACGCGGTGGGCATTTAGCCTTACCAGCAGTTCTTGATTCCACCACCATGATTTTCCGTGCATTTTCGCCCAGCACGATTTTAGAGCCCATGCGTTTTGGCACCTTTGGTCCGGGTGCAGACAATGGCGTTGTTGCCCCTAATAATATTATTGTTCCGCTTTCTGCGTTTGATCGTCAATGTCACCGTCTTGGCTATGGAGGAGGATACTATGACCGTGCTGTTGCAGCTCTTGAAAAACAAGGGCATCAAATGACATTATGGGGCATAGGATTTTCATGTCAGGAGGTTTCCTCTATTCCCGCAGCAGAACATGATCTACAGGTACAAGGAATTTTTACAGAAAAAGGTTTCTTAAAATGTTAAAATGTGATTAAAGTGCCTATGCGTTTTTTATTTTTAGGTGACATTGTTGGTAGCACAGGCTGTAAAGCTGTTTTTGAATACCTTCCTCAACTGATTGAGCAATGGCAGCTTGATTTTGTTGTGGTAAATGGTGAAAATGCCTCTGGTGGTTTTGGTCTCACACAAGAAACGTATCAAGATCTTTTGATAACCGGTGTTGATGTTGTCACCACAGGTAATCATGCTTTTTCTCACAAAGAAGCATTGCAATATGCCCATGAGAGTGATCGTTTTTTACGCCCTGCCAATTTTTCGAAAGAAACTCCCGGAAAAGGTTCTGGTGTTTTTACGGCAAAAAATGGCGCCCGTGTTCTTGTCGCCAATCTGTTGGGCAACGTTTTTATGCCGTGTAAAGTAGAAGATCCATTTGAAACAGCGGAAAATATTCTGCTTGCCTGTTCGTTGATGGAGCAAGCCGATACGATTATTTTTGACTTTCACGCAGAAACGACAAGCGAGAAGCAATGTTTTGGCCATTTTCTTGATGGTCGTGTAAGTGTTATCGTTGGCACACATACGCATATTCCCACGGCTGACGCGCAGATCTTAGAAGGTGGGAGCGCCTATTTAACAGATGCAGGCATGTGTGGAGATTATAATTCATCTCTTGGAATGGATAAAGAAGAACCCTTACACCGTTTTCTTTATAAGACGAAGCAAGATCGTTTTGAACCGGCATGTGGTCCTGCCACCCTTTGTGGTTTAGCGGTTGAGATTTCAGATCGCACCGGTTTAGCAGAAAAGGTCTCAGCGGTACGGATTGGTCCTCATTTAAAGCCTGAAGTTCCGGATTTTTGGTAGCTTCTTTTAAGCCACCTCTTTGATAGTTTCTTTCCAAGATTTTCTTTTGAGAACTCTATTTGGCAAGACGACTTTTCCAGCCCTTCCCAAATCCCTACTAAAAACACCCCGCCCTCCAATTTACCTAATACAGCAACTTTTCTAGCACAAATAAGTCACTCTTTTAAAAAAAATAAAGGATAAAGGATAAAATTTTTCGTGATTTTTAAAACGATGAGAAGGAGGTTTTATTTGGACATTTCTGCGGGGGGGGGGGAGGAGAAATGCTAACCCCCTTCTCTAGAAAAAGCTTTATATAATAATTTATTATTTAGCAAGAGCCTCTTTAATCTTTTTTTTGATTCTAACGAAAATTTAATCTTAAAATTGCTTTCTGTTTTTGAGGTTTGAGCTCTCTAAAACTTTTCAAAAGGATGTGCTCTTCTTTACTTGCGATCCCTTCATCACAGCAATACAAGGCATTTTCTTTTGTCGAGAGATCGGAGTAAAAAAAAGAAATGGGAACATTAAGAATATCAGCAATTTCTTGTAAACGCCCCGCCCCTATACGATTAGAGCCTTTTTCATATTTTTGGATTTGTTGAAAAGTCACACCTAACTGACTGCCTAATTGCTTTTGCGACATTCCCAGCATTGTTCTTTTAAAGCGAATTTTTCTGCCTATCGAAATATCGTTAAAGTGTGGATTTTTAGCTTTCACTTCAAGCTCCCCTGCCGGTTGCGAGCGCCCTCGCATTGGTATTCCGGGAGTCTGAAAGTACTGAGTTCGAATCAGCTTTTTTTGCTTTTAGTGCTCATCGCACCTGGACATGGCAAAAACTCCCGGAATCTCGCGATACTTATAAAGCAGGCTAATGTTTCATCTTGGATTTTCAGGCTTTGGGTTCCACCATTCAACCACACTGTACGACGAGAACCTTGGTGCTTGTTCATAAAATAATTTCTGGAGACCAGCAATAAAAATTAAAACAGTGTTTTTATCTCATGAGACAATCAAACACAAAATTGCCTTCTGTTTTTGAGGTTTGAGCTCTCTAAAACTTTTCAAAAGGATGTGCTCTTCTTTACTTGCGATCCCTTCATCACAGCAATACAAGGCATTTTCTTTTGTCGAGAGATCGGAGTAAAAAAAAGAAATGGGAACATTAAGAATATCAGCAATTTCTTGTAAACGCCCCGCCCCTATACGATTAGAGCCTTTTTCATATTTTTGGATTTGTTGAAAAGTCACACCTAACTGACTGCCTAATTTCTTTTGCGACATTCCGAGCATTGTTCTTTTAAAGCGAATTTTTCTGCCTATCGAAATATCGTTAAAGTGTGGATTTTTAGCTTTCACTTCAAGCTCCCCTGCCGGTTGCGAGCGCCTCTTATGCGTATTCCGGGAGTCTGAAAGTACTGAGTTCGAATCAGCTTTTTTTGCTTTTAGTGCTCATCGCACCTGGACATGGCAAAAACTCCCGGAATCTCGCGATACTTATAAAGCAGGCTAATGTTTCATCTTGGATTTTCAGGCTTTGGGTTCCACCATTCAACCACACTGTACGACGAGAACCTTGGTGCTTGTTCATAAAATAATTTCTGGAGACCAGCAATAAAATTTAAAACAGTGTTTTTATCTCATGAGACAATCAAACACAAAATTGCCTTCTGTTTTTGAGGTTTGAGCTCTCTAAAACTTTTCAAAAGAATGTGCTCTTCTTTACTTGCGATCCCTTCATCACAGCAATACAAGGCATTTTCTTTTGTCGAGAGATCCGTATAGAAAAAAGAAATGGGAACATTAAGAATATCGGCAATTTCTTGTAAACGCCCAGCTCCTATACGATTAGAGCCTTTTTCATATTTTTGGATTTGTTGAAAAGTCACACCTAACTGGCTACCTAATTTCTTTTGCGACATCCCGATCATTGTTCTTTTAAAGCGAATTTTTCTGCCTATCGAAATATCGTTAAAGTGTGGATTTTTAGCTTTCACTTCAAGCTCCCCTGCCGGTTGCGAGCGCCCTCGCATTGGTATTCCGGGAGTTGAAAGAGCTGAAACTTGACTCAGCCTTTTGCTTTTAGTGCTAGAGAGCACCTGGACATAACAAAAGCTCCCGGAAATCCGGGATATCCATAAAGCTGGATAAATACGTGTCTCAAGTTTCGGGTCTTTCATTCCCTGTTGATCGCTGCGTAGACGACCAAAACATTCTCTTACCAATAAAGCAATTTCATGAAATTAGCAATAAAAATTAAAACAGTGTTTTTATCTCATGAGACAATCAAACACAAAATTGCTTTCTGTTTTTGAGGTTTGAGCTCTCTAAAACTTTTCAAAAGGATGTGCTCTTCTTTACTTGCGATCCCTTCATCACAGCAATACAAGGCATTTTCTTTTGTCGAGAGATCCATATAGAAAAAAGAAATGGGAACATTGAGAATATCAGCAATTTCTTGTAAACGCCCCGCCCCTATACGATTAGAGCCTTTTTCATATTTTTGGATTTGTTGAAAAGTC
>NZ_JBHIQH010000095.1:0-10872 GCF_042196485.1 Bartonella sp. AD24XZML
TGTACCTTTATCATAAAGAACAACTGCTGAATCGTCAGATTGAAGTTTTTCCGAAAGATCTTTTAAACCCTTATCAAGTTGACCTTTATTAACCGCTTCATTGTCATTCGAAGCTTCCTTTACACCAGAAATGATCCGATCCTCACCACTCTTATTTGCAATATTGATTGTAGCACCATCTGTCTCCGCACCAATCTTGATAGTCTTGCTGTCTGTATCCTGTTTAACTAGGCTATCACCTACAACCTTGGTAAGCTCTTTTTTTACATTTGTGATAGAAGTACCTACACCCTCAAAAGCGGAAGCTACATCAGTATAGCTCTTCTCTTCATCCTTGCCATCTTCCTTAACAGTCTTAACCTTGAAAGTGGGAGCGGTCCATTCACCATCCTTATACTTAGCATCACCACCAAAATATTTCGCTGTATGTTCAGCAACCTTAGTAACATTTTCATTGGTGGTAAAAAGCTGTGAGCCATTAACCGCATCCGTTGAGTCTTTAGAAATGTCTCCATTCGCAAGATACTTAATCTTGCTGTTGCTTTTCACATCTTCTTTTTTTCCATGATGAGCCACAAACGCACCCTCATCATCACTCCACATCAACGCATTCTGACCAATGTTTTCAGTAACTTCTTTCTGTATATCCGTGAGAGAACTATCAACCCCAGCAAAAGCAGAACCAACATCATTATAGTCCTTGCCCTTAACTGTATAAGTTGGCTGTGTTCCCTTCAAAACATCCGCCTTACCGCCTAAATATTTTGATGTATTCTCAGCTACTGTTTTCAAATCATTTGTTACTGTAGTAACATTTTTATTGGTTGTAAAAAGCTGCGAGCCATTCACCGCATCCGTTGAACTTTCTGAAAGTTCACCAGCCTGAAGAGACGTAATCTTGCTATTCCCTTTCGTATCTCCTTCTCCATGCTGCGCTACAAAAGCTTTATCCGCTTCACTCCAATTCAAAGAATCACTTTTAACGGTTTGAGCAAGACCTTTGATCTCTTTATCAAGCTGCCCTTTGTTAACCGCTTCGTTATCATTTTCTGCCGCCTTCACACCAGAAAGTGTCCGATCTGTACTCGTATTATCTGCTATACTGATTGCAGCACCACCTTTTCCAGAACCTATGCTAATAAGTTTTGTATCATTATCTTGCTTAACAAGGCTATCGCTTACAACTTTGTTAATCTCTTTGTGAATATTCGTGAAAGATGTACTTACGCCATCTAACGCATCCGCAACATTATTATAAGTTTCCTCTTTCGAATTGCCTGTATCATCGAATTTCTTAACCTTGAATTTTGGTGCAGTCCATTCACCTGCATCATCATAGCCTGCACCACCACCAAAATATTTCGCTGTATGCTCAGCAACCTTAGTAACATTTTTATTGGTTGTAAAAAGTTGCGAACCATTAACCGCATCCGTTGAACTTTCTGAAAGTTCACCAGTACCCACACCGGTAATTGTCCGTTCCTTACCTTCATTGTTAAGAATACTTACTTCCGTACCACCTGATGCTTTACCTATGGTGATAACACCTGTTCCCCCTGCACGAAGACTACGACTGAAGCCCGTCTCTTCTTCTTGCTTAACAAGGATACTGTCTCTTACATCGACAATCTCATCATTAAGTGTCGTGAAAGCACTGTTAACACCTTCAAAAGCAGCAGCAACATTATGATAAATCTTTGTATCACCTTCTGTGCCATCAGAATCAAATTGTGCAACTTTGAAATCAGGTTTCGTCCATTTACCATCCTCATACTTGGTATTACCACCGAAATATTCTGCAAGGGCTGTATTCGTAGAATGGAGCTGTGAACCATTCACGGCATCGGTTGAGCCTTCAGATATATCTCCATCCTTAAGAGACTTAATTTTGCTGTTGCCTTTTTTCTCTCCTTCTCCATGCTGCGCTACAAAGGCATCCTCATCCTTGCTCCACGATAACGAATCCTGTGCTACTCCTTGTGAAACTTCCTTAATACGATCGTTCACAGTCTTGATATTCTTATCAAGTCCTTTAAAGGCAGAACCAACATCCTCATAGGTTTTGTTATCTACCTTACCGTCTTTAGAAACTGTCGATAAGTCATACTTTGGTTGTTTAAAACTTTTGCCATCAAAGGAGACATCTCCACCTAAAATCTTTGATAAATCATCTGTGATTGTATGAAGCTGTCCACCAGCCACTGCATCATGAGAGCCCTTAGCAATACTACCATCTGCAACATTATGAAGGCCAACAGAGGAAGAATTCTTACCTTTGCCTAATGTCACACTCGTATAATCAGTCTCATCACCTGTTTTATCATAATGAACAACCGCCGATTCATCAGACTGAAGTTTATCAGAAAGATCTTTTAAACCTTTATCAAGCTGTCCCTTGTTAACCGCTTCATTGTTATTCGCAGCTTCCTTTACACCAGAAAGCGTCCGATCCCCGTTATCTTTATTGGCAATATTGATTTCACTGCCTGCTACTTCTTTACCAATAGTGATAAGACTTGTATCTGCATCTTGCTTAACAAGACTATCACTTACAACCTTGTTAATCTCTTTGTGAATATTCGTGAAAGATGTCCCTACTCCTGCTAACGCATCCGCAACATTATCATACTGCTTCTCTTCAATTGCAACACCATCATCTTTGACAGCTTTAACCGTGAATTTTGGTGCGGTCCATTCACCATTCTCATACTTAGCATCACCACCAAAATATTTCGCTGTATGCTCAGCAACCTTAGTAACATTTTCATTGGTGGTAAAAAGCTGTGAGCCATTCACCGCTTCGCTTGAGTCGACAGAAATATCGCCATTCGCAAGATACTTAATCTTGCTATTGCTTTTTGCATCTTCTTTCCCATGCGTTGCTACAAACGCACCTTCTTCTTCGCTCCACATCAAAGCATTCTGATCAATATTTTCAGTGACCTCTTTTTTTACATTTGTGATAGAAGTACCAACCCCTGTTAAAGCACTTGCTACATCAGAATAGCTTTTATCTTCTTCAGTACCATCTTCATTGAAGATCTTAATCTTGAAACTTGGACCTGTCCAGTTTCCATTTCCAAAGTCAGCATCTCCACCAAAAAAAGTAGCTACCTTACCACCTAGTATATTTATCTGAGAACCATTGACTGCTTCATCTGAATTTGTACTGAGATCGCCACCTAATAAACCGGAAAGTTTCCGTTTCTCATTACCTTTATTCAGAATACTGACTTCATTGCCACCAGTTCCTTTCCCAATGGTGATAACACCTGTTCCCCCTGCACGAAGACTACGCGCTAATCTATTTTCTTCTTCTTGTTCTTGCTTAACAAGGATACTATCTCTTACATCAGCAATTTCATTATTTGTTGCAAATAACTGTGAACCATTCACTGCTTGTTGTGAAGTCTCAGTGAGTACCGCAGCCTTAACTTTCTTTATCTCTTTACCTCCAGCATCAATGCCCGCGGTCGTTATTTTTGGACCATCAGTAATGACCAAACCTGTTGCGTCTAAGGTATTCGTCCCTGCTTTTAAGCTCGTTAATACAACATCTTGAGCTAAATCAAATTTTACATTATTATCCTTATCGCCTTTTGTAATGTTAAGATTTTTACTTCCAGTAGAAAAATCTACTCCACTATCCATAATGACTGTTTTAGCATTTTNGCCTTTTGTAATGTTAAGATTTTTACTTCCAGTAGAAAAATCTACTCCACTATCCATAATGACTGTTTTAGCATTTTTACCGTCAACAGACAGTTTCCAACCATTTTGTCTTACGACCCTTTCTAAGTCTTTTAATTGTATAACATTCACTGCATCTGCATCTTCACTACCAGCCGCTACACCTGTAATTTGTCGTGTTTTGCCATCATCAGCATCACCAACACTAACAGCACCTGACGTAGATTTCCAATAAGATAGCTCATTTTTTGCAGGCCCCTGCAGCATAGAAGTATATCCTGAAACACCTGCAGCCCTATTAGCAACAGACTTGCTTCCTAGAGCAACGCCATCATTTTCTGATACATTTGCACTACGACCTATAGCAGTGCTGCCTCTCGCTTGTGCTGTTGCTTTATATCCCACAGAAGTAGAAAATTCTTCCGATGCATCTGCACCCGCACCAAAAGCAGTCGCATATTCTTCCCTAGCAGTCGCAAAGTCTCCCACAACTGTTGAAAAATTCTTAACCGCTTTTGTTATGCCTGTACCCGGAGCATATTGGCTACCTATTGCGATACTATTTTGACCCAAAGCTTCCGCCTTATAGCCTATAGCTATACTATTCACACCTTTTGCCTGTGCACCATCCCCCAAACTGGTAGCATTTTTTGCTGTCGCCTTTGTAGAGGAATCTATCGCAATAGACGACACAGAGGGCGCACTCGCGGACTCACCCAACACAACACCTTGATCAGCTTTCGTGTCTCGCTGCATTTCACTAACAGGAATAAGTTGTCTTGTTGTCAAAGTATTTATTACAGAGCTATTATCAATCTTTATTACGGAATTCTTATCACTGTTACCAGAAAGAGTATTGATGAGAAAATTTGCATAGTCACTCACAGCATCCACCTTAGGTGTCGTCGCAACACTCAACGCTGTTATATAATTTTTCTTTGACGCACTAGAAGCATCTAATTCACTGTTATCGCTCTCATAAGCAGAGATAACATTTTGTCGAGCTCCTACAACAGCGCTCTCGACACCTTCAAGGAACATTTTGCTTAAATCGACATTTGCCGAAAAACTAGTAGTAACATTCGATAAAAACGCAACTATTGCAGCCAACAAAAGCACCCTAACCAAAGACAATGGATAAGGAAAATGAGTCTCATTTGCATCATTGTGTGCTGGTGTGGCATATAATTTTTTCATAACAAACTCTCCAATGAAAAAACTTAAAAACACCTCCAAAACATAAAAAAGACACATTTTAGCATTATAGTCCCCTTTTGGATTTTGAATAGAGGATCATAGCTTAGAGTATGGACGTTTTGAGTCTTTTGTTTTGTTATGTTTGTGCTTTCTGTATTGAGGTCTAAATGTTTGTTTTTTTGGTTATGTTTTGTGGACATAGAAATAACACATTTAGAGTCTAGTTTAATTGATGTGCTGTTTTTGATAACTAAAAAAGAGGTTCTACATATTTAATATTACTTTTTTACTTGGTAGTTATTATTATAGAATAAGGTTTTAGTGCGTGTCTTCCTAATTATGGGCGTTAGTTTTATTAGAGAGCATTGTTTTGTTAATAACGCGTAAAGTAAAAATAAATTGTAATATGTCGGGATTTATTTTTCCTCGAATAATTGATTTTAGTCAGATTATCTCTTTTTAGATTGTCACGTAATGGTATATGGGCATTTTGTGGTGTGTTTTTTATCTTTATGCATTGCCTACCCCCCTTTGAAAGTTATTTATCAAAATGAGTCTTATTAATATATATTTCTGCATCATTACAGATTATTTCAGAAAATAGCAATACAAAAATATAACTTTTTTAGCAATATGGATTCTACTGTGTTCTTTTTGCAATAAAAATAGAGAGAAATCTTCCATAAACTCTAAAGTTTATAGCGTCATTAAATATTATGCTTATCTCTAGATAAATACTGTGCGTCTGTAAAAAAATATTCACCCTCATTTCAATCAATAAGCGTGAATATTTTATTCAGTTTTCGTTGTCCGTGTTATTTTCTTTTCAGAGTGATTGCACCACCTATCCCCCAATAACCACCAGCACTCGTGGCAGAGAGATTAGAGTGGTTTTTCCCATCTTCAAATGTATAACCAGCTCCAATAGCAAAATGCCAATAGACTATGCCATAAACCGCTACCAAAACAGACACTTAAAGACCAAAGGATATTAAATAACTTAAATTCGATATTGCCAAACCAACAGCCGCTGCTTGTCTTGCTTCTTTCCGAACATCTTCAATGGCATAACTTAAAATATTAAACTTCATATCTGTATATTGGTGAGCCCGATCAACGGCATCATCAATAGCATCGATAACGATATTATTCACCCGTTAATCTATGTAATGCTTTGCATCATCGAGAACAATCTTCATCTGCTGCTCAGTGTAATCATGCAGTTGACCACCATTAACAGCTTCTTTCAAACCTTGTTCAATGCAACCATCCGCAACATTATTAATCATAACAGGTTCACTTTCGTTGCCACCTTTTAGAGTGATCTTATTGGTCTTTTTACCATCAGTACCTTTATCATAGTTAACTGCACCATCAGAAAAATTATTAACCGTGTTCTCAATATTATCAACTCTGTTTTCACTATTGAAAACCGTTTCACCAATATTCGTAACCGTAGTGGAAATATTGTCGACTCTCTTTTCAATATGTTTAATATCTTTTTCAACGCCAGTAATACGTTCGTTGGTCTCCCAAAGCTGTCCACCATTGACTGCATCTTTTGAACCTTCTGCAATTTTACCATCTTCTACATTGATAATCTTACTTGGTTGACTATCAAGGCTAGCATCATAAGCTTTTTTCTGCTCATTCCAATTTAAACCATTGGACGAGACATTGTTTTCAACATTTTGAATGCGGTCGTTTATCTTAGACATACTCTCACTTACGCCGTCAAAAGCACTGGCAACGTTATGATAATCCTTCTTTTCAGCAGAACTCCCGTCAGCCTTGAATTGTGCTATCTTGAAAGTAGGAGCAGTCCATTCTCCATTATTATAGCCAGCGCTACCACCAAAATAATTTGCTATATCTCCAGATATTTTATTAATTTTGTTCCCATTGATTGCATCATGCGATACTTGCGCAATTATGCCATCTTTAACATTATGAAGAGCAACATGGGCTTGGTTATCCATCCCACCTAAAGTTACGCTACCATAATTAACGGTACCGTTTTCTTTATCATAAAGAACTGCAGCAGCACTTGTAAGATTAATATCATTAGAAATCTTCTCTATATTTTTATCAAGCTGGGCTTTGTTAACAGCTTCATCATTTCGCTCTGCAGCTTTTACATCAGAAATTGTACGAGCATCACCCGATTTGTTTGCGACATTAATTTCTGTCCCCCCGTTGTCACACCAATGGTAATAGTACCTGCATCTCCTTCCTGCTTAACAAAGCTATTTTTTGCTGCATTAGTGATTTGATTTTGGATATTCGTGATAGAAGTATCAACAGCATTAAAAGTAGCTTCAAAATCATTATGTGGCTTACCCTGAATAGTGTAAGTGGGAGCCTTACCGTTAGATACATCTGCACCACCACCAAAATATTTAGATGTATTTTGAGAAATTTTTGCTAGATCATTCGTAACAGTGGTAACATTCTGATTAGTAGCAAAGAGCTGAGAACCATTTACTGCATCGGTTGAATCTTCAGTAATATCTCCATTGGCAAGAAATTTAATTTTGCTGTTTTCTTTGTTTTCTCCATGCTGTGCCAAAAATGCCTACTCATCATTACTCCACAATAGAGAATCTTTAGAAACACCCTCAATTTTCTGAGTGAACTCATTAGCTACATGTGTTAAGCGGCTATTCACATTGTTGATATTGTCATCAAGCCCTGTCAAAGCATCACCAACATTATTATGGTCTTTAGATACTGCTACGCCATCTTCAGAAATGCACGATAAATGATAGAGCAGACCAAACAAAATACCGTCGCTAAATTCCGCATTCCCACCCAAAATGTTTGCTACATCTTCAGATATTTTTTCAATCTGACTGCCATTGATCGCATCAAGAGACCCTTTTGCAATTGTACCAGCTTGTACATTATGGAGAGCAACTGGTTCCGTAGTCTTATCACCACCCAAAGTCACACTATTATAATTAATGGTGTCATCTGCATCTTTATCATAGAGAACTGCAAAGCTATTTACTTCTTTAATGACCTTAATACTGTCCGTGATATCTGCAATTTCACCATCAAGTTGTTTTTTATTAACGGCTTCATCATCCTTAACTACTTCTTTCACACCGGAAATTGCACGAGCATCACCTGATTTGTTTGCAACATTGATTTCAGAACCACCTGTTTCTATACCAATGGTGATACGACCTGCTTTTTCACCATCTTGCTTAACAAGACTATTTGCTGCTATTTGATTTTTTATCTCTTGTAGCTGCGCAAAATTCACTGCATCATAAGGTTCTTCCCCAGCTGCCACTCCTTCAAGCTGGCGTGTTACCTTATTTTATAATCACCAATAGTCGCTGCATGCGCAGTATTTTTCCATACCTCACTGTTTTTATTTTTTTCGCTTAGCTCGATAGGACTGTAACCACTAGCGCCAGCAAGCGATGTAGTCACAGAACCGTCCCCAAGAACAACATTGCCATACGCACGCGTTTCAGCATTCTTATCTATAACAATAGCCCCATTACCATCAGCCCTCACTTTTGAAGAGTAACCATTCGCGAATGTATATTCCTCAATGCTATCTTGATTATCATATACGGAACCTATCGCAATACCGTTTAGCCCTGAAGCGCAAGCCATAGAGTTTATAGTAAAACTTTTCTCTTTTGCCGTATATTTCTCTGGATCTAAAACAACAGCTTTTTTAGCCCTCTTATCCCTTTTTGAATCAGAAACGAGCGTGCCATTCGCTGTAAAGATGTTTTGCGCATCTTCCCATGCAAATTTTCCGTCGGCTGTTAAAACATTTATTACAGAATTATAACCATCCATACCACTGTTATAATTATCATACGCAGAAATAGTACTTTGCGGATAAACTACAGCGGCATTCTTCACATTTTCAAGAGATGCTTTTGTTAAATCGATATTTGCTGAAAAAACAGGAGCAGCATTCGATAAAAACAAGGCAACCGCAGTTTCTAACGACGCTACTTTAAACAATGATGATCGACGATGTGAGCAAAAAAACTCAAATCACGCAGATTTTGTGAGTGTATAATTTTTTCATAATACCCCTTTCATAATAATAGATTAAAAACACAAAAAAGGTATGATCTAGAGCCCTAAAGCTTTCTTATTTCCCTTGCATGTCCGCGCTCTTACAGCGTATGTTTTTAGGACATAAATAAAAATTAAGACATAAGCTGTTGTTTCTACAGCATCTTTAGAGGGTAATTAGGAGCAGGTTTGTGAAAGCCAATTGGGGGAAGGTAAAAAAATACTTAATATTAGAATGGATTTCGTTTTCTATCAAAAGTTGTACGTTGTTTTTAGCTTTGATTTATTTGAAAGAAATATAATTTTTGTACCTATTGGTCATCCGTTTAGGCATCAGTTTATTTTTCGTGAATAAGATTTTTTATTTCATTAGAGGATTTATGAAAGCTTTTTACTAAAATGCCCCATCTATATCCTTACTAATGGTAATGTGTCTCGTTGCTGTATCCTATTTTACAAAAATACTCACTGCTACTTGTTCTTTTATTCCCTTCAGTTGTGAAAAATTCACTGCATCAGTATTGCTAGTTCCTTCTGCAACATTTGTTACTTGTTTACTTGCCGTATTAATACTACCGGTGGTTATTTGCGAGACATCAGTAATTACTAAGCCTGTTGCATCTACTTTTGTTTTTTCTCCTAATGTTATGCTTTTCAATGCTATATCATTAGCCAAACTCAATATGAGCTTATTTTCATCGTGCTTATCTCTTTTAACCCTGAAGTTACTTACTCCAGATGAAAAATTTATTGTACTATCTAGCATCCATATCTTTAGCTGCCTCACTAGCAATAGACAGTTTCCAACCTTTTTTCTTACGACTTCTTCTAAATCCTGCAACTGTCTAAGGTTCACTGCATCGGTAGGCTTGCTACCAGCTGCTGCGCCTATAATTTGTTGCATTATATTCTTACTAGGAACACCAATACTCACTACTTCTTCCGTACTTTTCCATTGAAATTCAGTGTTTTTAGCCGATCCCTGCAAAAGAAACGTATATCAAAAAAACGCCCGTAAGCCCTACCGGACACAGAGTTGTTCCCGATAGCAACACCCCCATTAACCATCACGTTAGAATAGGAACCTAAAGAGATACTTCCACCCCCATTTGCTTTTTATACTCGTAATCAGGTTAAGACTCTTTGGAGAAATTAAATTTTTACTATGAAGCTACAAAAAAATTGATTAAAAAAACATAATATTTTGAACTATTCTATTCTTAAGATAATTTGTCATTTAAAAAACAAGAATTTCAATGAAAAATTATAACGATATCAACATAAATCATACGTTTCTATAAGAAAATAAAAGCTAAAACTGTCTTCTTTTAATAAAGGGTATATTCGTATTTACATTGCTTGAAGCATTTTAATAAATCAAAATAATAGGATAGAGCAATAAGATTATTACCTAATTATCAAAGAAAAATAGCAATCAATTTTTTGAATCTTTACCACTAAGCTCTTTTATTCTCAACAAAAGTTGTAATAAGCTTTTTATATTCGGATTTTATATAATTACGAAAGTTTTGTACATTTAGAATAGTTTTAGAAGGCTCTGGAAAAGGTAAATCAATTTTATGGATTTAGTCGTTTATTAGTTGAGTATCACATTAACCCCTGCACTTATACCCCAGTGACCTCCAGAAGTGGTAATTGACAAGTTGGAACCAATATCACCGTTCTCTGAAGTATAACCTGCACCAAAAGCAAAAGCAGATTGACTGCGCCATAAACCACTACCAAATGCGATTGTTAATTTTCCAGGAATATCACTATAGCGTAAACCAGCTACCGCTAAACCAACAGCAGCAGCTTGTCTTGCCTCTTTTCGAACATCCTCAATAGCATAATTTAATGTCGAAAACTTCATATCCGTATATGAATTAGCCTCATTAACTCCATCTTTTACAATATGAGAAACTTTCTCATCCG
>NZ_JBHIQH010000096.1:0-5435 GCF_042196485.1 Bartonella sp. AD24XZML
TATTAAAGGGCGTAAAACAAAACAGTCCCTTCAGGGTATTTTAGGTGTACGCTATAGTTTCTAATTATATGGTTATTTTTTAGTTATCTTTAAATGTATGATTAGTTTTTTTAAGTTTTTAATGCAGCATCAGAGAACAATTTTTCAGAGCACGCAGCTTCGTTGTTCATGATAAACTGTATTCCCTTATATATTTGATTATGCATTACTTTTTTTGATAAGAAAATTCTGAGGAAATGCTAAAGAAGCACTATAAAAACGCCCTTATATTCTTGATCAAAAAAGTATTTAAAAACTATAAAGAACGGTTTTTTATGAGATAAGGGGGATTTTTAAGAAGGATTATTGCAATCTAAGGTTGAAAATATGTTTTGTAGAGCTAATTACGTTCAGTGTCTATGCAGGCGTGAAAGGGGGGAGGATATGGCTCTACAATATAAATGGAAACGACATTGTTGGATACTCATGTTGAGCAGCTGTTTTGTGCAGGCTGCTGCTGCAAATGAGAGGGGGATACCGCTTTTTTGTCAATCTTCAAGTTATGAAAATGGCAAAATATTTCAGGATCAATACAATGAGGATATGAAAACGGGAAGATGCATACTTGGAGCATCTAATGATGTTATTATAAGGGCGCGTAATGAATTAGACTTTTTAAAAAAGCCTAGCGATTTTACTGAGGATAAGGGCGCTAGAGTGTTTGTGAGTCAACAGGAGCTTGACAGCAGTCATCGTGAAAATGTTGAAAATAATGTACAAGAACACAATACTAAAATTCTTAAAAAACCTGAACTTATTTCCATTAAAGATGGGGCACTGTTAGAAAATTATATTCTTGATAATGAAGGTAAAGCATACATTTCAAATGATGGTGAGATTGATAGCCCAGGGCGATCCATTAATAACACAGTAAGGAATGGTGCAGAGCTTTATGTGTATGCAGGAGGACTCAGTGAGGATAGTAAAATTGAACATGGCGGAATTGAAAATGTTGAGGCTTTAAAGGGAAAACAAGGCTTTTCGAAAAATGCAGTCGTTAAAGAAGGTGGACAACAAAGTGTTGGAAATGGAGGAAAAGTAGAGGGGACTAAAATTTATGGTGGTGAGCAACTTGTTTTCGGGGAGGGGGATGTTGGAGGAGAGGTTAAAGGGAGTAGTGCTTCTCATACTATCATTTATGGTCAAGATGAAACACTAGGCCAACAAAAAGTATATGATGGCGGAAAAGTTTGGAATACGAAAGTTATGCAAGGGGGTGTCCAAGAGGTTGGACAAAAGTCTCAAAGTGCAAAAAATGGTGGTTTTGCATTTGACACAGAAGTTTTTGGCGGTGGTAAACAACGTATCTTAAAAGGCGGTCAGGCTATTGGAGTTATTTTAAATGAGAGTGCTATTCAGGAAATATATACTGATGGATCTGTAAAAAATCTAACAATGAATGATCAAACAAAATCATGGGTGCATGCTGGGGCAACATTAGAAGGAAAGACACAGTTAAATCATTCTGGGCAGATCCATCTTTATGCTGGGAATGATCAACATCATACCATAGTAGAAGATATTATTTTAAATGGAAAAGATACAAAACTGTACTCTATTACTGATGAGTTTGATGGAAAAAGTTCTTTGATACAAAAATTAAGTGGTGAAGGGAGTGTTATTTTTTCGTTTACAGGTTCTGATCCATATTATTCTCAGCTTCATGTGAATAATCTTTCAGGAAATTTACATTTCGCGTTCAATACTACGATTGCCCATAACCGTGGTGATTATCTCTTGGTTGAGAAAGGTGCTGGGAATCATACGATAAGTGTTGCTGATTCTGGAGTTGAAATCACGGATCCTTTTTCAAATAAGCGTGATTTAATTATGGATCAAAGTGGTGGAGCACATTTTACACTGACAGATCTTAAGGGTGACAAAATTAACGCCATTGATGGTGGAACTTATATGTATGATTTGAAAGAAAGAAAGGATGAAAATGGAAAAGTTTGGTTTTTATCTGCAGATCGCCTCAGTGGACCAGAAACCTCTATTCCAGATCCGGAAAATCCTTTTGTTCCTGGTGAAACAACAACGACACCCTCTACAGATGCAGTATTAACGTTGTCCGTAGTTCCTGGACTTATTTTTAATAATGAGTTGCAAATTATACGGAATGGTAGAAAAATTTGGGACAGAAATAAGAAAGATATCGAACTATGGACTTATGGGATTAAGAGCAGAGAACGTGTTGCGACAGGCCATACACACTTTAAGCTTGGGCAAACAGGTTTAGTTTTTGGTGCTGATCAGTTGAGTGAATTAAGGCATGGAGAGTTGTATGTTGGTGGTTTCGGTAGTTATGATCAAGCACGTATTTCTCATGCACGAGGTGGTAATAGTGATCTGAACTCTTATAGCATTGGAACTTACGCAACTTATTTTGATCATCGCGGATGGTATATGGATGGTGTTTTGAAATATAATTATTACCGAAATAATTTGAAAGCCATATCAACGAATGGTTTAGCCATTCAAAGTCATTACAATCAGTGGGCGATAGGTGGATCATTTGAGATTGGTTGTTATTTTGAACCGGCACAGAATACTTGGATGCAGCCTTATATCAAGCTAACAGGTTTGCAGGTTGAAGGTAAAAGAATAAAACTTTCCAATGGAATGATAGGTGATCTAAGCCCATTAACTTCATTCCGCAGTGAAGTTGGATTGACTGCAGGGCATGAATTTTTTGTGAGTTCAGAAACTTCATTAACAGCTTACATTATGGCAGCTTGGTTGCGTGAGAATATAAATAATAATTATACGACAATTAATAACCAGTATAAATTTATTACAGATTTGTCAGGCAGTGCGGGTAAATTGGGAATTGGTTTAAACGGTTCGGTCAATGATAAACTAACACTTTATGCGGAAGCACATTATCTAAAAGGACATAAGATTAAGAATGCTCTTCAAGGTATTTTAGGATTACGCTATAGTTTTTAAATATGTGTGCATGGCTGATTAACTTTACAAATGTAATTGTTTTGCAAACTTAAACAGATAACGTTCGGCTATGTCTTCTCGAGAGTGTAAGGACTTTCTCAAATAGTAGAAATGTCTTTATACTCTCTCTTTTAAAGGCAACATACTGAATTTATAATAATAATTCATTTCTATGCATGTTGAATGAGAGTCGCGAAAATCATAGGATTCTCTCATTTCAAATCTGTTTATGTTGAATCAATCAAAATTATTCGCTTGGCACATCGCAAGTGGGATGAAGGTGTGTATAAAAACTATACAAAAAAGAAGTAAAAATGTCTCTGATGAATCGTCTCTAGTGTCAAGGGCTGTCACAACATTGGGATGGCAAAGTGTATGATGATACCGGCCCGCTTCTTCATAAGCGTAAAGATTGGGGATTCAATGGCTTTACCGGTATATCATTCATGGATGACGTCGCAAAATGGGCTTGAGTGCATTGAGAGATGTCTTTTTAAAACAAGTGCGTGAATGTACAACCTAATGGCGTTTTGTTTTACGTGAAGAGGGTGCCCCCATTAAAGGGCACGAGCATTTTTTTCATCTATAATTCCAGATATGCAAATTATTCCTTGAATTCAAATAAACATTTTGAATTTTATTCAATTTTTCTGCCTTAAGTTAGAGTTTTTTAGTGGTTTATAGATAAACAACTTAAAGCTGTTTAAATTAAAAAATACACTAAAAAATTGTATTTAGACATAAATAAAACACATTGTGATACAATCTAAAACGAGCTACCTATATAGCCGCGGGATATTTTTCTAAATAATTGAGAGTGGAGTGTGGATAATGCGGTATAAATACAAATTAAGTTTTTCAGTATTGATGATCAGTAGTTGTCTTGTGCAATCTGCAAGTGTAGTAGAGAGTGGGAATAGAGGGCAAATAAGAGTAACCCATGTGAGAAATGAAGAAGAGGAACGAAAAAATTTAGAAATAATTGCTCGTCTTTTCAAAAATAATGTGACGATTGGATATGGGGATGTAGAGCTTATTGATAATGGAACAACTTCCGTGGGGTCCACTATCAAAAAAGGAGGGATGCAAATAGTTACACGTGCAGGAATTACAATAAACGCTGAAATTTTGGGAGGTCAGCAGTTTGTTCATGAAGAGCCAAATATTGATTTTACACGCGTGGTTAGACGAAGTAGTGCATATAATTCCACAGTTACTGGGGATGGTGGAACAGTTGGACAGCAGAATGTGTATGATGGGGGAGGTGCTTGGTATACGAAAGTGGGAGATAACGGAGAACAAAATCTTTATGCAGGACAAAGAAAAGAGGGAGGGAAATCAATGTATGCTCAGGTTTCTGGGAATGGGAGACAGCATGTCTTAGCACTAGGGGAGTCTGTGAAAACTACTTTGAAGGATCAAGCTATTCAAGTTGTATATCCTATGGGATTTGTAGATACTTTAACAATTACGGATTTTGCTAAATCGTGGTTCCATGTTGGTGTACAAGAAGTCGTTGGAGAAGTAAGGATCAATGGTGGCGGAGAACTTTATTTATTCGCTGGCGATAGGACAAATCATATAACTAAGAAAAACATTCCTCTAGAAGGAGAACCTGCTGAACCAATATTTGAAGTTGGTGAACGGAAGATAGGAGAAAAACCACAGATTAAAATTAAAGATTTAGGGGGGCAGGGTGGGACTGTTATTTTTTCTTCTATTCCGTATGATCCACGTCATATTTCACTTTATGTTGAGAGACTTTCAGGGGATTTACATTTTCGATTCAATATTAGCGCTACGTGGGATGCGAGTGATTATTTGTTGATTGGTGAGGGCTCAGGGAATCACAAAATAAATATTGCAGATTCTGGACGAGAAATTACAGGTCCTCTCTCACAAAGGAATAGTTTGGTTACTGAGCTTCCGTTAATTACCGATAGAAGCCACAATGGCGGAGCTGATTTTACTTTGGCAGATCTTTTGGGCAAGGACATTACAGCTGTTGATGGTGGAACCTATCAGTATCGCTTAGTGAAGAGAGGAAGATGTGCTGATTCTAGTGGTAGTGCTACAATTTGGTATTTAAGTAGAGCTTCTGGAGATACGGAAGGTTCTAGTTCTGAAGTAGAGTGTGTGAATAAGAAAGCGAAGATTCCTCTTGCATTGTCTGCTGATACGGGTACACAGTCTGATCAAGGGGCTTCTTCTGAAGGAAAAAATACAGGCTCTCGTAAACCTACTATAAAGCAACCAGCTAAACCACGACCTCCACGTCATTTAAGAGGGGCACAGAATGTCTCTAGTGTTTCTGTATCTCCCTCTCAAGAAAATCAGACTCTTGTAGCGTTACCTCCATCAGGTCTTCATCCTCTTTCTGATGAAAAACAACAAACTGCTGTTTCAACCTCTTCTCAATCTTTAGCCGATCAAATGATTGTGCGTCC
>NZ_JBHIQH010000097.1:0-1722 GCF_042196485.1 Bartonella sp. AD24XZML
GTTCTTTAAAGCTTTTTCGGGGTCAATCCCAGCAGGGACCCCAACGGGTAAAATGATATAACCTCTTTTTTTGCCTGGAGCACGACGCATCACACGTCCTACTGCCTGTATTACATCCACTTGGCTTTTACGGGGGTGTAAAAACATCACCGCATCCAAGGTAGGCACATCGACACCTTCAGACAAACAGCGTACATTGGTGAGCACACGGCAGTGATTTTCCCCCACATTTTCTTCCAACCAATCCAGTTTTCTTGACCGTTCTTTGGCACCATCCTTCCCATCAATATGATCAACTTCACAGATTAGAGGGGGCGTATCGGGGTGGTTTTGATAAAGTCTGTTGAAAATCCTCTTAACACCTTTTCCTTGGAAAGTATCACGGATATTTTTAGAGGTCTTGATATCTTTACAAAAAGCCAAGGCACGACGCATGGGGCTCGTATCATCTCCAAGATCAGCTTTTAGATCCAGTTTGGTTAAAGCTTGATAACAGCCAACAATTTTTGTTCTATAATCTAAAGTAAGTTCATAATCTTTACTTGTGGTAGGCATCTCCATGGTTTCACTGATTTTCCCCTCATCAACCCCCAAAACAATAATCTTATAAGGGGTTAACAGTTCATTCTTGACCGCATCGGTGAAACTGTAGGTATAAAGAACTTTTCCATAAATGGCTTCATTATCCATAGAGGCTAAAACAGCATCAACCTCATCAGCACGCCTTTTGGCATGGTTACTAAAGATACGAGGCGTTGCCGTCATGTATAGACGTTTCTTGCCTCGAATAAGACTGTTATCATGAACCTTGATAAAATCAGATTCATTGTCGTCAGTTCCTAATGAAGCCCCCGTTGTTCTATGCGCCTCATCACAAATAATCAAATCAAAGGCTGTTAAGCCATGATCCTTTTGCGCATCAACAATGACTTGTATTGATTGATAGGTCGCAAAAATAACACTCATCGCATGGGGCGAAGAGTTTCCTACTTTCTCGACAAGCCTAGAGGCATCGGTTGTCGCAGGGAGTGCTAAATCCGATGCCGATAATTCCCCATCATCCTCTTGGTTTTTACGCCGCTTGCCGATTTGCCTATCCGAACACACGGCAAAGCAACGCAAGGGCACTTGTGCATCGGCGGTCCATTCACGAATACTTTGTGACATCAAGGCAAGAGAAGGGACCAAAAACAATACATGCTTGCCAGTTCCTGCTATGGTTTCTGCTATCTTCAAACTGGTGAAAGTTTTCCCCGTACCACATGCCATAATCAGCTTGCCACGGTCTGCTTTTTTTAAACCCTCACAAACTGCTTTAAGCGCTTCTTTCTGATGATCTAAAAGCTTTTTCTTCGTTTGCTCGTAAAGAACAATGTTGCCTGTCTTATCAAAAATACCCCAATCGATTTGACTATTTTCCATATCAAACAGATTAATTCGATAAACCGGAACCGCTTGCCCTTCAATCATGGTATTGGCATTNGGAACCGCTTGCCCTTCAATCATGGTATTGGCATTTTCGCTTAAGTCTCTTTCCGTGCTATCAATGAGAAGGCGGTATTTAAATCTCTTTTTACTAGAAATAGCGATAAAGCTTTCAATATCGTCTTGAGTAATCTGATGATTGGTCTCATAAAATTGACAGCGAATAGCAACGTAATCGTCTTGATCACGAATTTTCGCTACCAAATCAATATCGGTGTCTGTATCGCTTCCTTTCCA
>NZ_JBHIQH010000098.1:0-3711 GCF_042196485.1 Bartonella sp. AD24XZML
TTTTTCTGATCGTTCACGCATTATTGGGCTTTGTGGAAATGAATTCTTTTCCAAGTTGAAAAACCATAAAACAATTCGTGAGACCTATCTCAACACAGCTCTTGCACAAACGTTGAATAGCGCTGGAGGTGTTGCAACACCAAGTGCAATTGGTTCAGGGAGCTTTGGCAGTTTTGACTTTGCTGGTGTAACCTTTATCAATTACCGAAGTATTCATAACTATAATCTGAATGCAAAAGCTGGAACCAAACGCGCTATAGGCATTAAGCCGGATGAATGTCAATTCTTGCCTGCCAATGCACCAGGCGTGTTTCAAAAAACCTTTGCACCGGGAGAAAGTTTGGATTTTGCCAACACGGTTGGAAAACCGCTCTACACCATGTTGATCGTTGATAACGACCGTAATGCATGGGTAAAGCCGGAGGTATACAGCTATCCGCTTTATATTTGCACGCGTCCAGAAATGCTCTCTAAAGCAGTTATTGGAGCGAAATAACATGCGATGGCACGGGTTGCTTCATAAAATGATTCAAGATGTACGCAATACCTTTGGGCAACCCGTCATCTACACGCGAAAGGATAATCAACAATCGTTTCAAATTACAGCGATTTACACCATTAAACATTCGGAATCGGAGGCTGGTGGCAGAATCCCCACCACAATTGCAAAAAAGGAACTTGATGTTTGTATCAATGATATCGGGGGAATACCACCAAAACCTCAAGATAGCGTTGTAGTTATGACGCTTGAAAGTACGAAAGATAGCTTTTCTCAAGAGCATTTTATTGTGACGGATGTACAGGCTTCGGAATCTGGCATGTATAAGCTTATTTTACGTACACAGGAACGCTGATGTTACCAAGAGAAATTTAAAGGAAATAAACACTAAAGATATTTTGTATCACTTTTATTATTGACCTCTTTGAATAAATGTAATACATTAATTTATGATTATTACTTATGATGAAATTAAACGACACAAAAACATTGAAAAACATGGGCTTGATTTTGCTGATCTTCAAATAGAATTTTTTGAAACAGCGATCATCCTTCCAGCAAAGCAAGGACGTTTTATGGCTATTAATGTTTTTACCAATAATGTTATTGCAGTCGTTTTTGCTACACTTGGCGATGAAGCGGTTTCTATCATTTCTATGAGACGTGCGAGCAAAAAAGAAAGGAGTTTAATATTATGACGAAATATCCATATATTAAACCTCTCACCGATGAAGAAGAGGCTGAAATTCAAAAAGAAATTGCATATGATCCAGACGCTCCAGAAGCGACAGATGAACAAATTGCTCAAGCAAAATCATTTGCAGAAGTATTTCCTGATTTAGCTGAAAGCATTAAACGTTCTCGAGGGCGACCACAAATTGATAACCCTAAAGAGCAAGTATCAATTCGTTTGTCACCAGATGTTTTAAAAAAACTTAAAGCCTTGGGTCGTGGGTGGCAATCAAAAGTCGATGACATTTTACGTAAAGCAGTTGGGTTATAAGGCTTTTGTTTATACTATAACACATTTTAATGTCTCTCTGTTTGCTCTATTATTAATAATAGGCGCAAAGTTAATTACAGTGACTTGTTCGTAAATCTTTTTCGATCAAATGTCTGACATAGCGTGTATAAGGAATAGCTTGATTTTTCGCTTTTTCCTTTAAAGCTTTCATAAGTGCTTGAGGCAAGCGAATATTTATAGAAGCTTCTTTAGGTAAGAATTCAAAATGAACGGGTTTAAAACCAGTTAAGTCATAATCCGTAAGATTAGCAGTATCAACGAAGTTTTCTGCTTCTTCATCCGTTTTGAAAACGGGTATTTGTTTTAATTGAGAGGTTTCCATAAAAATTAATCTTTTTTTGGTGCGTATAAGCTGCCTTTAAAAGCTTTAAAGTTTAGAAGAAATATATCTATTTAAACTCACACCATTTTCAGCGGCTTGTATTGCAAGTTTTCTATGGAGTTCTGGTGGTATTCTTAATTGAAACTTACCACTGTATTTACCATGTGACAAAGGCACAGGAACTTCTTCTCCATTATGTTGCATGTCCTCAACAACTTCTGAAACAAGGTCCATAATACCTTTTAAAGCTTTCTCTGCTTGAGCATCTAACCATGAAAGGGATGGGAATTCTGCACACAATCCGACATATTCCTCATCTTCTTGCGACCACAAAACACGATATGTATAATGATTATTGTTCATGTTTCATCCTTTCTATCGCTTGTAAGACTTGTTTGACTTGATAAGCTTTTGCTTTGTTACCAGAATCTTTTTGAATATTCACACGAGGATCACCAAGCCACGGTGTTTTAAAAACAAAGTGGCTTGTACCATTGTTCCGTGGTTCTCCAAAGAAATAGACACATACAGCCAACAAATCTGAAAACTTAATGTTCTTTGGTGATGCTTTCATCAAGCTGATTATTTTTTCAACTTTATTACTCATAACCAATGATAGTATCATTATTAATCCTAGTCAATCATTTTATGCACTTAATTGAACAGGAGCCCCCATGCACCCCCGTGAGACGATAAGGGAAAGCTTTGTTGCGTTGATAAAGGCTGCAAAGACGGTGGCAGGTGACAATGTTTTCAATATGCGTGATTTCAATTTATTTATTGAAACAATGCCGGCCATTAATATCTCAACGCAAAATGAAACCATTGAAGATGGACATGATTTTGGCTTAAGGCGGCGTGTTTTAACGGTGGATGTTGAATGCTATGCAACATGTGAAGAGGGTGCACGCTTTGTTGACCAATTAGCATGGGAAGTTGAAGAGATTTTCTATGCCAACCCCAATCTTAACAACACCGTTGAGACATGCCGCCTGCAAAATATTGCTTTTGCCTTTGGTGATAATGGCGCCCTAGCGCTCCATGGTGCAATTTTAACCTTTGAAGTCATTTATGTGACCAATATCCCCAACATGGATGAAGAAGAAGGCAGTGTAACAGCAAGAATCGTTGAACCTTTCTTAAGCTTTGAACCAGAAACAGGTGTGGGAAACCAAGACAAATACCATAAAATTGAAGGTGGACATGTTAGAGCGGCGCGATAAAGAAATCACAGATCTAAAGAGACGTGTGGCAAATATGGTTGTGGTGGGGAAGATTAGCCATATCGACCATAAAAACGCACGCTATCGAGTAAAAACTGGCAATCTTATCAGTGACTGGATTCCAGATACCCAAGCCCGTGCCGGTAAAACACGCTCTTATGAAGGGCGCGACGTTGGAGAGCAAGTGATTGTTGTCTCATCATCAGGCGATTTATCACAAGGGGTGATTGTTGGTTCACTTCATACCGATGCAAACCAAGCAGCCGATAAGGGCAGCATTCACCGAACGATATACCCTGATGGAACCAGCCTTGAATATGATGATGAACAAAACACCTATGCCCTTAATATCAAATCGGGTGGAAAGTTTATCCTAACCATCTCTGATGGCGTGTCACTCAAAGGGGATGCTGGTAAGCTAGAGCTTAGTGCACCGGAGGGCATAAAAATCACCTCAGAACATGATCTGAGTTTAAAGGCAAAGGGCAACATTTCTATAAAAGCAGAGGGGAACATTTCACTCAATTCGCAGGAAAATGTTTCTCTTTATTCAAGCAATGAGGTTTCCATTCATTCAAGTGGACTAAAACATAACAGCACCAATGTAGGAGCAACCCATGTTCATGGGGGTGTTTTCCCTGGT
>NZ_JBHIQH010000099.1:0-1189 GCF_042196485.1 Bartonella sp. AD24XZML
AACAAGCATTATTTATTCAATGATCTTAGAGACGATACCGGCACCAACAGTACGACCACCTTCACGAATAGCAAAACGAAGTTTCTCTTCCATCGCTATCGGAACGATCAACGAAACATCCATCGCAACATTGTCACCTGGCATAACCATTTCCGTTCCTTCTGGAAGCGTAACAATACCTGTAACATCCGTCGTGCGGAAGTAAAACTGAGGGCGATAATTCGTGAAAAATGGTGTATGACGTCCACCTTCATCTTTTGTCAAAATGTAAGCTTCTGCTTTAAATCGTGTATGAGGTGTAACGGATCCTGGCTTTGCCAATACTTGACCACGCTCAATCCCTTCACGGTCAACACCACGTAGCAGAGCTCCTATATTATCACCCGCTTGACCTTGATCCAAAAGCTTGCGGAACATTTCAACGCCTGTAACCGTCGTCTTAGACGTTGGACGAATACCGATAATCTCGATTTCCTCTCCAACTTTAATAACACCACGCTCAACACGACCCGTAACAACGGTTCCACGACCCGAAATCGAAAATACATCCTCTATCGGCATCAAAAATGGTTGATCAACAGGACGTTCAGGGGTTGGAATATAATTATCAACTTCACTCATTAAAAGACGAACAGCATCTTCACCAATGCTTTTATCCTTATCCTCAAGGGCTGCCAACGCAGAACCCTTAACAATTGGTATATCATCGCCTGGAAAATCATATTTGGATAAAAGTTCCCGAACCTCAAGCTCCACAAGCTCCAAAAGTTCTGCATCATCAACCTGATCAACTTTATTAAGAAAAACAACAATTGCTGGAACACCAACCTGACGTGCAAGCAAAATATGCTCACGTGTCTGAGGCATTGGGCCATCAGCTGCTGAAACAACCAAAATAGCACCATCCATCTGTGCTGCCCCTGTGATCATGTTTTTCACATAATCAGCGTGTCCTGGACAATCAACGTGCGCATAGTGACGATTTTCCGTTTCATACTCAACGTGTGCTGTAGAAATAGTAATTCCACGTGCGCGTTCCTCTGGCGCAGCGTCAATTTGGTCATAAGCTTTAAATTCACCAAAATATTTCGTAATCGCTGCTGTCAACGAGGTCTTCCCATGATCAACGTGACCAATCGTACCAATATTAACATGCGGTTTTGTTCGTTCAAACTTGCTCTTCGCCATT